>JAUHYX010000048.1 GCA_030426285.1 bacterium | reverse complement strand
TCCCAATAGTTGCCCAAAACTAGGACTAACCTTAATATGGGTTACGTTGGTTGTAGCAAGTGCATTTGAGACAGATTTCAGATGAACTGGAGCCCCGTAGAAAACTATCTCATAGGTGTTAGCACCAGTTACGTTTGCTCCGGTGATATGAGGTGAAATTTTGCGTAAGTAGTAGTCTCCAAATTCGGTTTCAAATGATTGGAACGAGTTTCTCAAACTGGCTAATGAAGGTGAAATACTCTGCCAGTTTGCCGTGACGTTTGCGTGAGTGGCTTGTTTCGAAATATCAATTGCATAGTCGACAAATTTAAAATAGATCCCACTGTTGCCGTATTCGTCATTATACGTCGAAGATAAAGCATTCGAATCGATCATTAGATTGTCGGCATTGAATGTCCCTGCTACTGAATTATTGGTAACTGGGAAGTACAACTGCGGTGATTGGCAAAATACTGAATTGCACGTTATCGGCACCAAACACAGCAGTGCCATGAGAAGTTTTTTCATAACTTTCTCCAGAATGTCTCTGAAATTTTCAGAGGATGTAGTATGAGGTGTGATGTTGAACCAGCAGGACAACAGCACGTATGTTAGGCTGAATTGACACCTTCCTTGGTGCATCTACACCGACTCCCTTTCGGTGCGTTCGCAAGCTTTGAACGTTGACAGTGAACAGCGTCTGCAGTGATGTGTGAGCTGACTTGAGACGCGATGAGAAAAACAATTTCAGGAAATCGAAACTCCTCTAAGTTTCGGTTTGGTAACAAGCAGGTTCTCAGCAGCAGGAGAACTCGAGGGTTGTTGTCGTTGACAAGGCACAGTTTGTAAAAAAAAACGCGGAATGTCAAGGACATTTCTTCGGTTTTTTTTCCTACACAAAGAGGAATACCTAAAAATGTTAAAGACGCGGTGTGCCGCGGCTTACGAATAATCTGCAAGCCAATATTCAACGTATCAAACCTAGTCGGGGTGCAAGCCCACGGGAGGCGGAACGCATTCCGACGGGAGACGGGGCACGCCCCGTCTCTACATTTCTTGCGGTTCATGTAGATTTCGCGAATCGGTGCGTTTGACGTTTAAAAGGCATGTACGAGGCATTCATAAGTGTAGAGACGCGGCGTGCCGCGTCTTATGAATATTCGCACAACAACTTTCAAATTCTCTGAGGGTGACGGGGCAAAACCACGGGAGACGGGGCACGCCCCGTCTCTACAGGTGATGTGCAGCTCCGAGGATCAATTTTACACATGCGGTGAGGACAAAACCTGCGACCATCCACAAGAAGTTTGGTAAGTGTCGGCAGGCGGTTATTAGTGGAGAATGTTGGAGGTCATGCAAACTTGCCATGAACAAGAATGTACCCGCCGCGATCGACAATACTACACCCTTAATCAGCGCAATAGTGCCGGCATCAAACACAGCAACAACTTGCTCGCCTACAAGAATTCCAACGGGAGTCGACAAGGCAAAGCAGAAGAACACGATCAGCACAGTTGACCGCGCCAAGGCACTTCTCGTCAACTGCAGCGACAGTGCAAATGCAGCACTTCCCTTGTGTGCCAATATCGCAATGAGAATAAGCACTGCTGCTTCAGATGCGGATACACCAAGTGCAGCGCCGAGAAAGAATGAAGGCACGGCAATACCAGCAGTCATCAGTATTGCCACAACACCGCTGTTGTCATCACCGCGGCTGTGTAAGTACTGTCGTATACCCAATAGAACGATAAACACGGCTGCAATCACGAGCGGCCCAATGGGCATCAAGGCCTGTGGGAAATCTACTGACATAAGATGAGATGCTGAAGGCAACATCATGACAAAACAGAGAGCTAAAAAAACACCCGCAGCAAATGATTCACTGCGGGGTAATTCAGCTTCTTGTGACGCTATGCGTCGCGAAAATAGTGGCACATATGCGCCAGCAATGGTTATAGCCAAAATCGAGAGTATTGAGAGTACTTCCATGCCTGCACCTACGTGTTACTTGTATGTATCGGCTAGAACTTACTCAATAGGCATCAATCTTCAAGTTTATAACGCACTTCAAACTGTGCGCCGGCCTGGAAGAAGATCTCATTTCCTGGTCCAGGTCTATCGATAATGTGTAGCATATGCACTTCGATAAACACAGAGTACACACCTGCGACTGGAGTTGGGTCCTTGACGATTGACATAGTTGCATCAACGGGTCTGAAATCTTCCGACTCAACAATGTGCGGATACGGTGAATACTCCATGTGGCACACGCGCATAGAAAACTCGTCACACAAACAATTCATGTCATGCGTGATTGGCCGCGACTGCACCACGATAGAATCGGCTTCAAATTCAAAGCCACTCACCTGATACTTCATTTGGTTGTAAAAGTCGGCCATAAGACCTTCTGGAATTTCCAGTTTCACGTCCAAATTCATGACCTCAAAACCGGCAATAGTATCAATAGTCGCTTCTATCTCTACGACATCTCTTTCATAACCATTTTTCACAAGAGCAGATTCTGCCAATGGTTGCGGATGACTCGGATCAAGTAGTAACTGATAGGTACCCGTCATTTCTGTCGACATGACCTCAACTGACGTTGAGGGTTCTGGATGTTCGATTCCAGTTGTATCAGTTATCTCGGGTCCGTCGTATTCCAACGGCGATTTACAGCTTGTATTGACGCCGAGAGAGAGCACAATAATGAACAGAAATATTGCGTGAATTGCTTTCATAGTCTGTTTTATAAGTTCAGCGATAGTCCATAGACTACGCCGAGATTTGACGACAAGTAGTTCGTTCCATCAAGTGAATAAAACATTGAGCTTCCTTCAACTGCACCAAACAGCTTTATGCTTGTACTAAGCGAGACTTCAGCACCGGCCATAAGCCTTCCCATTGGCCCCGCTTCTGCCGCACCAATCACGGCTTGGGTGAATGGTTGCACAACGCCGTCAGGGTTGAAGATATGACGGTAGCCGACACCTCCCCACCACATCAACGGATTCTTGCGATGCGTTACACTTCCGCCATTGTTCAAATGTTGAGTGAAGTTCATGTAATACGATTCGCGTCCAAAGTCGAGCACAACTCGAGATTCTTTTGCGGTTGGGATGCCAAGACTCACGGCAAAGTTTGCCGGTCCTGCATTCGCTGCAGGCGAAACATCTGGGTTGTCCATCGACCACGTAGTCATTTGCCTTACCTCAACCACGAAATAATCTGGCGAAGGAAAGAACGATCCAGGTAGTGAATACAAAGGAGCGGATTCTGGACGCGCCTTGCCACTCGAAAAGACGTCTATAGAACGCGAGTCTGTCACTGACATTGCATGCACTGGTTCAATAGCATACGAGTATGAACTTTCGACGACATTTCTTTTGGCGGGCGGCAAATTTGTACCAACCACACCATTGTTGTGTATGCCTTGATGCATATCCGGTTGCTTGTCTTGCGTCACCGCATCGTTCGCCAATCCTAGGCCATCAGCATTAGCTCCAACGCGTTCTCTTGTTTGAGTATGTTGATTGAACACGCCACTCTGAACGGCTGCATTTGCCTTCGGCGGTTCTGGAGCCGGCAACAAAACCATGTCCATTTCAATAGGCTCAAAGCGCTCCGCAATAACAGGAACTGCAACTTCTGGCTCAGTTGTATCGCTACTGGGAATTACTCCTCCCAATCCAAAGAACACGCCGGTTGTTACTAGCGCGCTCAACAAACTCGCTGCAGCTACGCCGTATCCAGATTTCACAAATGCAAGGAATCCGGTTGCAGCTCCGGCACCAACAGCTGCAGGAGCCATGTAGCCGAGTGTTGAGAACACAGACTTTACCGACCCAACCGGAACTGTAAAGGCGCGTGCATCAGAAGCAACGGCTCTATTCATTGACAACACATCTTTCATTTCAGAACGCAGCTCAGCATTAGAGGCCAACTCAGTAAAGAGTTCATTCTCTTGTTCAACTGGAAGTTCTTGCTCTAGAAATTCATAGAGTTTTTCTTGATAACTCATGCAAATTCCCTCGTATATGGTGCTAGCACCTTTCTAATTTTCTGTTTAGCTCGAAACACCCGGATCTTCGCAGTTGAGACTGTGACATCGAGTGTTTCTGCGATTTCCTTAAATGACATACCGTCATATTCTCTCAAAACGAACGCTTCTTTGTACGTATCGTCCAACATATCCAAAGCCATATCGATGAGTCCTAACAGCTCTTTTTTATCCCCCGAGTGCGCCTCTACAGGAAAGTCATAATCCTGAATTGGCAACATCACTCTGCGCGAGCGAGACTGTTTTTTATTGATACAGAGATTCTTGGCGATTTTGAACAACAAGCCCGACAGATTCGTGACTTCAGTTCCTTTCTCTACCGTGCGGTGAAAGCGCACAAACGTATCCTGAAACACGTCCTCAGCATCTTCATTCTTGAGAATCTTGTAACAATACGCGTGAATTCTCACGGCATATCTATCGAAGATTTCAGTAAAGGCCGCCTCGGCCTCGTTTGTCTGCAGCAACCCGCATAAATGCTCGTCGCTGTGCTTCCGCAAATCACTGTGTGTTTTCCTCCGCAACGTCACAGTATCGCCAATCTCTCATCGTTAATGTTACTTACTACACCACTCGCACAAGGGAACAACAACCGCAAAAAAAAAAGGATACACAAGTAATTTTTTCTGTATCCAACTGTATCGTGATTTGTTGTTCCCCCATGTAGCGCCACCGGACTACTCGCAACGATACCGGCGACTGAGTGGCGCTCTCATTTTAAGTATTTGTTTTATGTATCAACACAGGTTGTAAAATGAAAAACCTAACTCTGTTCCGATCGCGGGTGTTCCTAGCCCTGCTTTCTTTGTTGTTCGCCGGTAGCGCTGCGTATGCAGATGTGCCCCTAGCTCCCGAAGAATTTTCGTATGAAATTGAAAACCACGGCCAAAGCGGCACTCTTGAATTTGAGTGGTCGGCTGTCGACAATGCCCTCGGTTACCGCGTGTATGCCGAATTGATTGACCCGATGGGGCAGTCGATGGACATTGAGATGCTCGAAACTGAAGAAACAGAAGCCGAGCTCACAATGGAAGAGTTCGCAGAAAAACTCGGCAATATTCAAATGAATATTCTCGACCTGGGATTCTATGTTGTCGCTTTTAACGCAGATGGCGAAAGTGAAAAACGCCGCGGCCGCGGTCATTCAGGTGGTGGTCATGGCAATCCATGTGACGTCGATGAAATTGAGGCAATTCTCGAAGCGCATTTAGGTGACGATTGGGATGGCAATCCATGCTCCTTGACTGATGCAGAAATTGCTGAAGTCAATCAGGTGTTGGATTCTCTTCTCGACGACGATTGCCGCTATGCCTTGCACTGCGACCGTACATGGGAAACAATTGACTCTATCATAACATCTGTTCTCGGTCAAGACTGGTACGAAATCAATCCATGTGACGTCACCGAAGAACAACGCGCAACCATCTATGAGCAAGTGCTCGAGACACTAGGCGAAGAAGCGGCGCATATGCTGGGCGAAGATTTGGGATGCTTGTTCCCTTGCCGCGACAACGGCAATAGACCTCCACATGGCGAACCATGTGACTTTGAGACTATCGACTCTATCATGGTTGCTGTTGCAGGTGATGATTGGGACCGCGACCCATGCTCTCTAACGGACAGTGAAATTGCTGAGATAAATGCTGCCATTGAAGAGCACTTTGACGGAGAATGTCACTTCCGTCTCGAATGCGACCGCACATGGGAGATAGTTCAAGAGATCTTTGTTGACGTTGCTGGACAAGATTGGAATGGCGATCCTTGCTCGCTAACTGACGAACAAAAAGCCGAAATTTTGGCCCGTATTGAAGATGAATTGGGCGAAGATTTTGCAGAAATGATGGAACGCGAACTCAAGCATCCATGCCCTCCATCAGACAATGATTGGCAGCGCGCTGACTCAATTATTATGAGCATCGCAGGAGATGACTGGTCAGGCGACCCATGTGACCTCACCGCTGAACAGCGCGAAGCAATCAACGAATTGCTCGAAGAGGAGTTCGGTCACCGCAATCCATTCTACCTGCACTGCGATCCAACTTGGGAACGCGTGAAGGAAATCATTGAAGATGTTGCTGGTGATGACTGGGACGGCAATCCTTGCTCACTCACAGAAGAACAGATCGAAGCTATTAATGAGGCTATTCGCGAAGAATTTGGCGACAGGTGTGTGTACAGAATTCACTGCGACCGCGACTTCCAGGAAATCAAGGCCATCATTGAAGAAATCGTTGGCGATGACTGGGACGGCAATCCATGCTCGCTCACAGATGAACAACGCGAAGCTATTGATGAGGCAGTAGAAGAAATTCTCGGACTAGACCTCGGATTGCGCGATCTTCCTTGTGATGAAATTCCAGGTGTGTTTGACGGATGGGAAGAAGAGAACGACCAGTCAAGCGTTGTGGCTAGCGTTGAAGATGTTCTCTCTGGTGCACAACCAAATGTGTATCCTCAACCTGCAGTCAACAACGCCACTGTTTCGTTCACTGGACTTAATGGTGTAGCTACAATCACAGTTACAGATACTGAAGGAAACGAAGTCCTGAACACGACTGTAGAAGCTACGCTCGGACAAAACAATGTGCAGCTCAACGTAAGTTCATTGGCGACAGGTGCATATTGGATTAATGTTTCAGCAGGAGCAACTACACTTAAAACTGCTCCACTGATGATTGTTCGATAAGCGAAACACAACTCATACTCTATATATTTCGCTGGTATCTACCTCCGCATGGTCTTCCTCCCATTTTAGACCGTGCGGGGGTTTTGTTTTTATAGAGTCTGACAACGCAAACAAATATGTGTGCCCCGTTGTCCGACAACGGTTTTTGTTATCGTGTTTCCGCAACGCGGACAAGCTTCTCCCTCGCGCCGAAAAACATTCAGCCGATCTTTGGTCCTGCCTTTCCTTCCGGCAACTGAATAAAAATTTGCTTCTCCAGTCCCAAGTGTAGTTCCATTGCTCTCTATACCAGTGGCTATTGCTTCTATGCAGGCTTCACGCAAGTGTTGGATCTCGGAAGTTGTTAGTGATGAAGCAGTCCGTTCAGGATGTATGGAAGCCAGCCAGAGCGCTTCGTCTACATAAATATTCCCCAATCCTGCAATAACAGACTGGTCAAGCAACAGCACTTTTATCTTGCGTTTGGACTGTTTGAGTTTCCCGGCCAGATATTCAAAGGAAAGACTCTCAGCAAAGGGTTCCGGACCTAGCCCACCCAGAACACTATCGATGTTTTCAGTGAGAACCCAGCGTCCAAATTTCCGCGTATCGTGAAAGATCAAGTTTCGTCCACTCTGCAGCTCAACAACAACATGCTCGTGCTTTTCTGCCACATGACCGGTCGGTCGGAAATACAACTTCCCAGACATCCGCAAGTGAATCACAGCTTTCCAGTGGTTTGAAAGCGTCAACAGCAAGTACTTGCCACGCCGCTGAACAGCCTGAATAGTTGTTTCGCCGAGCAGCTCATTGGCTTGTGTATCTGTGTGTGACGACACTGTCTTTGGCCAGTAAACGTGCAATTGTTTGATCTTCTCGCCTACAAGCCCATGCGCTAACAAATCATTCTTTAATGTCTCTACTTCTGGTAACTCCGGCACGTGGTCATTCCTCTATGGTCACACTCTGATTTTTCCTGCTGTGCAAACATAGTGTGAAAACAGTGAATTTTTGGTGGAACGAAAATGAAACTTTCTCCGAGAAGAGGCGTTTGCAAATAGTTGATTGCCGACGTAAGTGCGTTTTTTCCTTGTGAGAAATAGCTTTGCATGCGTACTTTCTCGGCTGTTGAGAGGCATCAACACATCAAGAGTCACATTCATTTCCCAACAAGTAATAGGGATACACTATGTTACAACAACAACTGCGTTCTGGCGGGAAACTCTTGTCAGCCTTACTCATTAGCGGAGCGCTGAGTTTACCTGCATTTGCAGAGAATGCGCAACGCGAGGTTGACGTCTCTGTTTCAACGCAAACAGCCGGACAAACCGACGTACAAGAGCAATCTTTCGTCATCGACAAAGATGCCTCTATCCACGACATTTTGATTGACATGGGCCTGAAAGATGAGCTTGAGAGCTTGCAAAAGGGAGAGCAGCTCGAAATCACGATTAAGCGCACACAGGCAGACACACCTGTAAAAGAAATTAACCTTGACTTTTCTTCCAACATCGTACTCAAAGACAAAGCAGCTACCGAAGAAACTGCATTTCTCGGTGTGCAAATTTCATCTCAGAGCGGCCCAAACGGCAACAGCGTGTATGTTGAAAATACGATACCTGGAACAGGTGCTGCCGATGCTGAGATTCTACCTCACGACATTATTCTTTCTATTGACGGAACTCCGGCGACATCTGTCGGACAAGCAGTCGGCCTCATTCAAGCTAATGAACCCGGCGAGGAAATTGAGGTGGTGGTAGAGCGAAATGGCGAAATCATGAATATCACAGCCGTTTTGGGAAGCAAGCGTGTGTCGAATCGCGACGACTACCGTCACATACTAAAAGAACGAATCAGAGCAGAGAGACTTCAGCGCGCTCTGCGACCAAATCAGCCTGTGAAGCGCAGCGTATTTAGTCGCCCCAATGCTCCCTTCCTAGGCGTGTATGTGAGCATACCAGACAATGGCGCCCAAGGCGTGCTCATCAAGAATACTATTGCTGGTACAACTTCTGAAGAAATTGGTCTGCAGTCAGGTGACATCGTTACAGGAATCAATGGTAAGAATATCGCCAATGGTGCTGATCTCAAGGATGTATTGAATTCTCTGCAGGCTGGCGACGAAATTCGTGTTGAATATAAACGCGATGGTCAAACAAAGTACGCTCAGGGCGCAATCGGTGTAGATACGCGTGACATGTTTGCTGGCACTTGTCCACCAAAACCTGAAAAAGAACGCACAGTAACGTTTACCATTTCAGCGTCTGAGCTCTCATCTAGAGAAACAGAAACCATGGAGAACGTCACAGGCGAGTCTTTCGCAAAATCGAGTTCTGATGCACCGGCTGACATGTTCTACCCGAATCCAAACTCCGGCGTGTTTACAATCAACCACGCATTTGATGAGTCTGGAGATGTGAAAATTCAAGTCTTCGATGGACGTGGTACTGAAGTATACACTGAATCAGTTTCTGACTTCAGTGGCAAGCTTGAAAGGACTTTAGATATTTCTGAGTTTGGCTCAGGAACGTATTTTGTTCGACTCGAGCAAAACGAAAGAGTATACACACAAAAGATTGTTGCAACCAAGTAACGGTCCAACAAACACACAAGGTCATGGCGAATCCCAAACGGGGTTCGCCATTTTTTTTTGATATTGAATTCTATGCTTCGCAATGAACGTGGATGCGCTTGTTTATATGGCAGATATCAAGGTGAGAAAGCAGACAGCAATCGAGATACTTACAACCATCCCATTGAGTTCTAGATAGAACACACAATTCGTATACAACTGAAAAAATCGTTTGGAACTGTCACAGCTCTTAACGTAAGTTTGAACTGTTCCCGCCAGTAAACGGGATCCGATTATATCGAAGGGTGGAGAGATCAGGCTCTGAGAAACCCTAGCAACCTGCTCACGCAAGGTGCTACAACCTGCCAATAATTTTGGAGTTATAATGACAGGAGATCCCATGCAATTCTACCGCATGTGTGTAAGCACATAATCTATTCAATCTGTTGAGTTTTTGTTCGTAACCAAGGCACATCCGTGGCTATTGGTCGCTAATTTCGCGTGTCTCATTCTGCGCGAAACGACACCTCTATACACTTTGGATATTATGATGAATACATATACACATACTACACCGCTGCAGTTGGAATCAGGATCAATACTACCTGAATTCCAACTCTCTTACACTTGTTTTGGCAATCCATCAGGACCGGTTGTTTGGGTGTGCCACGCTCTTACCGGCAACGCTGATCCACGTGAATGGTGGCCGGCACTGTTTGGCCCTGATGGTTTGTACTGCACCGACACGTATCGAGTTGTCTGCGCCAATGTTCTCGGTAGTTGTTATGGCTCTACAGGTCCGCTGAGCAACAACCCACGAACCCAGCAGAAGTACTATCTGGATTTTCCGTTGGTTTCGGTGCAGGACAACATCCAAGCCTTTGAGTTCCTAGCGTCGCACTTGGGAATCACTCAGATTGACACTCTTGTTGGGGCGAGTTTTGGTGGACAACACGCTCTGCAATGGGCTGTGTCCAATCCAGAAAAGATTGCAAATTTGATTTCTATTGGCGCATCCGCAGTTGCATCTCCGTGGCAAATAGCATGGAATTCCGCACAGCGTTCCGCTCTGCAGTCCGACGTGTCATTTCCGTCGCGTTCAGTTCACGCCGGCAGAAAAGGGCTTGCAGCTGCCCGTTCAACCGCAATGCTTTCTTACCGTTCGTATCAGACATTCGATCAGACGCAGCGCGACCGAGATTTGCGCGAATCTAACTTTAGTGCCGATTCCTATGTTCGTTATCAAGGGCATAAACTCGTACAGCGCTTTCATGCGCATGCCTACTATGGCCTTACAAGAACCATGGATACACATAATGTTGGGCGCCAATTCACAAGTGTGGAAGCTGCACTAAGTCAGATCCGAGCTAAAACACTTTGCGTGTACCTACAAGGAGATGTTCTGTTCCCACGCCAAGATCAAGTGCTTCTTGAACGCAACATCCCAAATGCACAATCACTCACGCTTTCTACGTCTTACGGCCACGATGGTTTTCTTGTTGAACAACACAAGCTTGCCCAAGAGCTCAAGACTTGGAAGGAGCAGTTTAGCTATGCAGCATAGTTCAACCAAACCGCCCCTGAGAGTTGGTGTCATAGGATATGGAACTGTCGGAAGGGCTCTCGTGCAAATTCTGGAAACGATGGACTGGGTGAATGTCACGGCAATTGGTGTTCGCAACACACCAGACTATTGTCCTATTGGCATCCGCGTGTTTCACAATGTCTCACAACTGATCCGGTCATCTGTTGTTGATGTTGTTGTAGAAGTTACCAACGACAGCGTTGCGTCGCTGGAATTTTTACGTGAAGCTTTTCAGTGTGGCAAACCATTTGTGACTGCCAACAAGAAGTTGGTTGCTGAATCCTTGTTGGAAATTCATGCTCAACGCACAGAAGGACATATTGTATTGTACGAAGCAGCTGTTTGCGCTAGCATTCCTGTTCTGCGCTCGCTCGCTACTTCTTGGTCAACAGAGCAGTGCACCTCAGTTCGAGGCATAGTGAATGGCACGACAAATGTCATCCTAGAGCGAATGTCAGTGTATGAACAGAATTATGAGCAGGCGTTGAAATATGCCCAAGAACATGGGTTTGCTGAGCGCGATGCAGATGCCGACGTGTCTGGACAAGATGCAGCACGCAAACTGTCAATTTTGTGTTTTCATGCTTTTGGTACCTGGTTACCAAGTGATACGATCCCACGGGTTGGTATACAAGGATTGACACATGATGACATTGCGTTCTTTGCAGCACGGGAGCAATCAGTAAAGTTAATTGCGAATGCTACAACAACCGGGCGCGGACTCCGTGCATCTGTTTTGCCAACCGCGGTTGCAAGTAGCAATGCCTATTCATCGACAACTGGCGAGCAAAATTTTCTAGAGCTTCAATGGCAATACGCCGCAGCACAGACTCTGCAAGGCGCTGGTGCTGGAGGTATTCCCACAGCATCTGCCATCATCGGTGATATTCTCGCAACCACGAGATATGAGCCATATGTTGTACGCAACGTATTGCACAATGGTCAACATGCGAACATACATGTACTTGATGAGGTAATAACGGTGTATGTTCGCGTACGGAGTGAAATTGGACGCAACCTACATTGGGATTCGATAGATACGTACGAAGAGCTAGGAAACTGGTCGCGGATGACTGGGACTATATCTGTGAGAGAACTCTCTGAGTTTTGCAAAGATTACTCAGACACAGCAGTTGTTCGATTGTGAAAAAACAAAAAGGGCGGTTGTAACAACCGCCCTTTATCAAAACTCACTGCATTTGAAAACAACTACAGACTTCGCAAGAAGCGCAAAACTTTTTCGCGTTCTGCTTTGTCTAAGCTAGCATATGCATCGCGGCTCTGTTCTGCTTCACCACCATGCCAGAGAATTGCTTCTTGCAAGTCACGTGCACGACCATCGTGCAGCAGGTATTCGTGGCCATTAACCAAACGCGTTAGTCCTATACCCCACAAAGGCGGTGTTCTCCACTCATTGCCAGTAGCGTCGAACGACGGACGATTGTCTGAGAGTTCATCACCCATATCGTGGAGCAACATGTCTGTGTAGGGATAAATCCGCTGTTGAGATACTTCTGGAACATCGGCAAGCGAACCTGTCACAACTGATGATACATGGCATGCACCACATCCAATTTGACTAAACAACTGCGAACCACGCTCTACATCTTCGTCTTCAACATTGCGACGAGCCGGAACTGAAAGAGTCTGCACATAAAACGCAGCATCTTCAACTATCTGCATGCTAATCTCAGGGTCGTCCGACAGATTGTCTTCCTGCGGCTGCCCTTCGGCATTGTCATATGGGTGTACCGGATTTGAAACCCCCATATCTTGCACATATGCTGTTGCAGTTTGTTGCAACAGTGTAGGTTGTTCAGCTTTCCAGCCAAATCTCCCCGGCAAATACGACGAAGAAGCAATATCCCAAACCATATTGATTTTACCAGAAATTCCATCACCATCGGCATCAGTCGGATCGGCCAATTCTTGTAGAGTTGTTTCAGATATCGCCTCGAGTAGTCCTCTTCCAAAAACAGGTGGAGCTACACGTGGCGAGACCATTGCATCAGATGGCCATGGAGAATAAGAATCTGTGATTTCAATGTGCGGCTTGCGAAGGCTCACAACCTCGCCATCTGGAAATGTGAATGACGAATGCATCCATGTGAGCACGGGCTTTGCTTCTGGCTGTACGCCAAACAATGCTTTGTCAGCCAACTGTCCACCAAAACCAGGTACGTCTTTCGGAGCACCTGCTATAGTTGGATGCGAGCCAGGTACGCTAATGCGCAGGAGCATCGATTCCATTGCTTGCCCGTCAAACGGAGGCATGCCGCGACCATCTGATGGGTGGCAAGCGGCACAAGAAATATTGTTATACACTGGTCCAAGTCCGCTGTTGACGGTTGCTGGAGCAGACACAAATGCTTGCTCGAAAGCCAGGTCGCCGTCGAGGTGCTTAGACAGTCGTTCTCCAGTGAGATTTGGAGCGGGAACGGCAAAACCTTGAGTTGTGTTCGAAAACACCGTGGTTTCACCGCCAGCATAATACCGATCGTCCATTGACCCAATGGGAGTCAAGGGATCGTCCTCGCTACAAGCAGTAAAAGCAACCGCGCTAACGGCTAGAATGAGTGTATGTTTGATAGACAATCGCATAGGTACACGTATTATTCAGTGATCAGTGGTTTTACGTCATCTTCGAGAGTTGTGAAGATGGTATTGATTGCAGTTTGTGCTGCTTCGATTTCAGCGCTTTTGTCCAAGTTGTTACGAAATGGAGCTGGAATATTTTCAACAGCTAAGATTGCATCGTTGATGAGACTTGTTACTGCAGCTGCAATGGTAGGATCTTTTTCGGTGACATATGTCAACAGAGATGTGCCGTTTCCAAGTGTTCCGTATGTGCCATTCCAAGCATTTTGAATACTGCGTACATTGTCGGCAAAGTCGAGCAATGAATTATATGAGAATTGTGATTCTACAAGCTCAGTGTTGTTTTCATCATATGGATCTGCGATTTTGCCATTGGCAACTTCGTCAGCGATACCAATCATTCCATCAACCATTTCAATCATTGCATCCTCTTGCGTGAGGTAGCGTGACTCTCCATCACCTGCCGAAGCAAACTCAGCCGCGTAGCCGTCTGTCATGCTCCACTCAGTATGCAGCGTTTCTGCGTCTTCTGTTAGCACAGTTGTTGCTGCAATCAAATACTCCATTTCACGCGCTGTAAAGTCAGCAGCATTGCGAGGTTGACCTTCACGGAACAACAAGTACTCAACTGTGTGAAAACCTCTTAGTGTCGGAGCTAAACCATTGCGTACATAGTCTGAAGTGAGTTCTTCAGACGAAGCCAAAACTTGGTCGAGCTGTCCGCGGTCTACTGGCCAGCTGTCCAAGCTTGGGTCAAGACTGAGAGTTTCAGCAGGACCAAACAAGAATGCTTCGCTTTTTTCCCAAGGAGAACGTGCGGCAATCCATGCTTCACAAGCAGCGTCCACATGGCTTTGTGAGCCTGCATTGGCCTGAATTGCCTGTACTGCAGTCAACAATGCTGCAGCTGATTGGTCCAGATCACTGTATGTGCCCACAACCACATCGCTGTAGTTGCCAAGAATTGCAGTGTAGTCATATGATTCTGTTGGCGTAACTGGATCGTCATCACTGCACGATACCAGAATTGTGGCTGAAGCAGCACCAATGAGGAGAGACTTGGTCAGAAAGTGTGTAAATGGTTTCATGATTGTGTGTATTTATAATGAGAATAAGTGTGTATCAAAACATAAACCTAGGGCTACAGTCTGTTCGGCATTGTATGTGCCCCCGCCAATTTCGCGGTGCTTGAAATCTGCTTTGAGAGCGATATCATTGCTTGCTCTGTACTCGAGCCCAAAACGATAGATATTGCGTTCAAAGCGATTGTCTGCAGTCATGCCAGACACCGTTGAATTCATGGAATTGTAATGTTCAAAACCGGCGAATACGAAGAGAGGAGATTCAAATCCTAAAAGAGATGAAATATCGTAGCCCGCTTCTACAAACATGTAAACAGCGCACTCTGCAACGGGCGTGCGCGGAACTTCTAATGCAGAGGAAAGACGTTGGTTTTTGGCTGAAATAGCATCAGAGTTTGTGAGTGTTCCAGACATTCCACCGGCGCGGATTGACAGCTCTTCAGTGTAGTACTCTGCAGCCGACTCGACAATGAGAACTTGTCCGGAAATGCCTTCCATATCTTTCTTCGGTCTGTTGTTTGTCGTATTACCTGTATATGCACTTGCATGCAATGTGAGGCCGGAAATAATCTCAGCCGACACGTATCCATAAACAGCTAAATCTGTGGCTTGCACATACTCAAATCGAGTTTGATGTCCACCTGAAATCCAATTCCTAGAACTAAACCCTGTTGAGGAAAGACCATTAACAACGCCTACTGATGCCTGAAGAATCCCAAATGTTGCAGATGCTTCTACTCCAGTTTCGTGCCACGATGCTGGGAGCAGCATGGTTTCAGATTCGCGCTGACGAACTCCAAAATAACCAAGGGGTTCGGTGTTGCGATTTGCGTGACCAATGGGAATGACAAAATGACCAGCCTTGATGCTCCACGTATCATCAAATTTGTGCTTGATGTACACATCTTCGAGGATTATCTCACCACCTTTTTCAACTTCACTTTCGTATTCGCCAAACTCTTCGTACTCCAATTCCATCGCAGAACCAGTACCGCCGTGTTCAATTTCAAGCTCTATCTCAAGCTCTGTTTGCGGTGAAAAGTGATACTCCGCTTCAAACACAACCTTGTTGATGTCAACAATGCTGCGTGAGTCTGGTTGTGCACCATCTGGGAAGGACTTTTGATCGGCACCAAAGTTGTAGTGTTCAAACAACATCGTGCCATACGCGGAAAGCTCAAAAGAAGTGGAATCTGCCCCTGCTTGTGCTGACTGAGAGTTGCACAAAAGACTACCTGCAAGTGTTAACGCTAATAGTGTTCGTTGCATTCGAATAGCATTTCTTCATTGATCCAAAACACTAATTTAAACTAATTCCAAATAAGGATAAAGCGTTTTGTAGAATTCTTGTGAATTGCCCTTCACACAAAAGGCCGCCTTGATTGTCTCAAAGCGGCCTTCTTGTGAATTTCTCAACTGCGCCGTTGCGCATTGTTGTATCGATATTAGTCTTCTTGCTTCATCTTCTTAGCAAGAGATGCACGTTTGCTTTGGTTCATCTCGAACTTGCGCAAACGGATGTTCTCTGGCGTGACTTCTACCAACTCATCCTCAGAGATAAACTCGATGCATTGATCGAGCGAGAGTGGTCTCGGTGGACGAATAGTAACAGTTTGTTCAGCCGACGCTGCTCGCATGTTGGTAAGCTTTTTCTCGCGTACGATATTGATGTTCAAGTCACCGTGACGATTGCGTTCACCTACAATCATGCCTTCGTATACAATTGTGCCCGGTTCAACAAAGAACTCACCGCGGTCCGACATATTGATCAACGCATATGCTGTGGCCTTGCCTGTTCGGTCAGCAACCAATGCACCTTTGGTACGGTGCGGTATCTGACCCGCCCAATCGGCATATCCTTCAAACAATGTATTGAGAACGCCTGACCCTTTGGTATCGGTCAAAAACTGCGAGCGGAAACCGATCATACCGCGCGATGGAATCACAAATTCCATATTCACGCGACCTGTGCCGTGATTCACCATGTTTTCCATACGGCCTTTGCGCACTGACAACTTCTCGGTAACAGCGCCAACAAATTCGTCTGGCACGTCGACATACACACGCTCAACTGGCTCTTGACGCTTGCCATCAACTTCACGCGTAATTACTTGTGGTTTTGAGACCATCAATTCAAAGCCTTCGCGGCGCATCGTTTCAATAAGAATAGCCATCTGCAATTCTCCGCGACCAGAAACTTCAAATGCATCGGCGCGGTCGAGCTGACGAACCCGAAGGGCAACATTCGTGAGAGTCTCTTTTTCCAATCGTTCTTTGAGATTTCTCGATGTCAAATACTTGCCTTCTTGCCCGGCCATTGGACCATTATTCACGTAGAATATCATCGAAACAGTTGGCTCATCAACTTCGATTCTCTCGAGCGCAATTGGGTTTTCGTTGTCTGTCACGGTATCGCCAATATTGACTTTTGAAATACCCGCGATAGCAACAATGTCTCCAGCTTCTACTTTGTCAACCGCTTTGCGCTTGAGCCCTTCAAACGTATACAGTGCGCTGAATTTGATATTGTGATCAATACCATTCATGCCACAGTGCGCGTATTGTTTGTTCATTTCGAGCATACCGTTTGACAAACGCCCGATACTGATTTGGCCTACATACGAGTCGTAGTCCAAGCTCGTGATCAAGAACTGCGGTGTGGCATCGTCTGAAACAGCCGGACCCGGCATTACATTGATAATAGCGTCGAAGAGCGGTTTCAGATCCGTAGATCCGTCTTCCAAATCTGAATGCGCAATTCCGTCTTTCGCATTGGTATACAGAACCGGGAACTCAATTTGTTCTTCGGTAGCATCTAGGTCGATGAACAGGTCGTACACCTCGTTGATCA
>JAUHYX010000047.1 GCA_030426285.1 bacterium | reverse complement strand
CAACAGCTCTACAACGCGTTCCTTGTCTTCGGTAGACTGAGCGAACTTCAGCAGTACATGACGTACTTTCACCTTGTCTTCTTCTTTGTCTAGTTGTTCGATAATATGAAAGCCAAAAGGAGTCTCAACAGGTTGCGAAATTTGCCCCTTTTGTAGAGCAAAAGCAGCCTTTTCAAATTCGGCAATAAATGCGCCCCGTCGAATCCATCCTAATTCACCGCCCTTTCTGCTGCTCGGGCCATCTTGCGAGTGTCTGGCTGCGATGTCGCCGAAGTCAACACCACCGACAATTGAATCGCGCAACGACAACGCTAATTCCATGGCTTCGCGACGCTTTTCTTCTGGTGGTTTCACATGTACAACAACATGGTAGAGATCCACTTGATCTGGAATCTGTGGCAATGAGTCGCGGTATTCTTCGTAAAAGGCATCGATTTCCCGCTGCGACACTTGCATGCCGGCGAATTTCTGCTGCATTAAACGCTGAACCATGAGTTGTTCTTTAACAACATCGCGATAATTGCGCTTGATCTCAGCAATAGATACTCCAAAAGCTTGTTCAATGCGCGCTTCGGAGCCGAGGCGCATTTT
This sequence comes from bacterium, assembly GCA_030426285.1. Classification (GTDB taxonomy): domain Bacteria; phylum Bacteroidota; class Ignavibacteria; order Kapaibacteriales; family UBA7675; genus JAUHYX01. Next base: position 16,889 of record JAUHYX010000047.1, on the reverse strand, counting down.
CAGCCGGTTAATCTGCTCATCGATCATGGCTGTAATCTCGTCTGCTCCAACTTGAACAGAGTCTTCAATTGCCTTTACATATAGGAGCTTGTTGTCTATTTGCATATCCAACGCACGCCGATACAGGTCCGTGTTCTTAAAGACTTCCTGCGGTTCAAGTTCAGCAAGAGCGGGATCTGCCGTGGCCATTTGTTGCATGGTTGGCTGAACATCAGAGAGCAGAATTGGCTCGTCGCCAACTATTGCCACAACTCTATCTAACGTGGTGCTATTCTGTGCATTCAGAGAACTCAATGCTGCACACAAGACAACAAAAGCTACAGAGGCAATACGATTACCACAATTCATTCAACGTCTCCTCATTTTTCGTCACTTCAAAATGCTCCTTGATTGAGTCTATCCATGCATCCTGAAGACGTTTTTGTTTTTGGTCTTGAAAACGCGTTGCAAACTCTGGCAGCGCTTCGGCATATGTCATATTGCGCGGAGCTTCCACGCGCACAAATTGAATGATTGAACGCCCTAGTTCGTGCTTAAAGGGTTTGCTAACGTCACCTGGTTTCATGTTGTGCTCGTAGTATTTGCGTACAAACATGTGTTCAGATGTGCTAATTGGTTTGCGCATGCCAGACGATTCTCGCAAGCCTTGGCGCTGTGTATGTATGCTTGCAAGCTCTTCAAAATCTGCACCGTCTTCGAGCAATGTGTATATGTCATTGGCCTTTTCTTCTTCAAGCACATAGATTTCGCGGAAGTAGAATGTGGAGTCCGTACGGTACTCCTCGCGGTGTTCTGCAAACCATGCTTGGGCTTCAGTAGAGTCAAACGCCATCTTTGACCACACTTCTTCTTCTTCGAGTTTAAAAATCAGAATTCCATTGTGAAACTCAGAAGCCAATCGAGCAAACTCCGGGTATTCTGTTTCGAGGTTTTTCGTCAGATGATCCATCAGCGACGGACGAGTGAGAAGCTCAATAGCGCGCTTGAGTTGTACGGAGTTCAATCGTGATGCGCGCAGTTCTCTTTTTGCAGAAAGACTGTCGAGAAACGCACCAACTGTGAACTCTCCATCTTCTCCCATCACATACAGCACCTCGGCGCGCAAGTCATCTGAGATGTTTTCATCCCACTTTGGCGACATAGAAGTATTCAATGAATCTACGCGTTGCAACAAAGAGGCAAATGCATCGCTGTTGAGTTCGTAGCCCATTGTTTCGCGGATATCTCTGAGATACTCTGCTTGGTCTCCTTCATAATACAGCTCGCGATATCTCTTTTGTACCTCACGTGCTATAGTCAAACTGTCTTGTGTCTTGATAGAATCACAGCGCACAATGTGCCAGCCGTATTTTGTGTGCACCGGCTTAGACACCTCTCCCTCACCAATTCGAAACAAGGCATCTTCAAACGCAGGAACCAATGGTCGTTTATTGTTTTCAAACCCGTAACTGCGCGAGTAGTAGCCACTCGAGAGTGAGCCTCCAGTGCCTCGAGTTGTCATATCGTCGGTGTATTTACTGACGAGCTCGGTAAAATCTGCACCGTTTTGCAGTGCACGGTACAATGAATCTGCCAAACTCTCTGTGGCTAGTGAGTCACGCACAGCTGTGGATTTCAACAATAAATGACGTGGTAGTCGCCATTGCAATGGCGCCCGCTCAATCAGCTTCACGATAAACAACATATTGTCAACGTTGACCGGTGTTTTCGTGAAGTCACCTTCGTTCAAAAGAGCGATCGCATCTTCCAAATTACGGTGTACCATCATTGTTGAGAACCACTTGATATTACCGCCACGCGCCTTGCTTTCAAGATCATCAGATACTTCGCTCGCCAATGCCGAGAAGTCAGCGCCGTTGTTCAGCTGTTCTATGGCAGCTGCGGCTCTGTCTTGAATAGATTCCTTGCCTGGCATAGCTCTAAACATGATTATCTGAACCTTCACTTCTTCAGATCTTCGTTTCTGCAACTGCACAAGTTTTGGCTCTTCAACAACCTTTGAGAATAAGAATGGCCCGGCAACAGCATCGCGGTTGGTCTTTATTTCTTGCAAAATCGCAGGGTCTTCGGTAAGACCTCTTCGTTCTGCATCTTTTACTTTGAGTCTGTACTTGATGTACAAGTCGAGAAAATCTTCAACACTGTCTCTCGACACAGAAGTAAGGTGCCGGTACGGTTGGTTGTAGTTGTTCTTGTTGAAGAACGTTTCAAGCGTCCCGTACGTGATCTTTTCATCATCGATAGTTGCCAGTACAGTTTGTGGGTCAACTTCAGGTGCTGCGGCATACGCTTGAGAAAACGCCATAACAGCCGTGATGATACCAGTGAGTACACGTCGACAAATTCTGCTCTTCATACATTTCGGTCAATTAGTTTAACAAATATGTGCACTCATGCACGAGATCCAACAGCAACACACATGCAGATTCACACCCAAAATGTGAATGTCCATGCGGTGTTACAATGAATGGAAACATGCTGCGCACAAATCAAAACAGTTCGCAAATTAGCGAAATTAAGTAAACGAGACAGTACCCCAGTTATTTCCCTTTTTTCAGCCGTGATGCTGGGCCTTAAACTTTGAGAAATTGTTCTCCATAGCGCCAAATATCTCCGGCTCCTACAGTAAGTACTAAATCGCCTGGTTCAGTGACTTCTTGTAAATACGTCGGCAACTCATTTTTGTCCGCAACATACTGAACATTGCGATGCCCATACTTTTTTGCAGCTTCGGCAATTTGTTCTCCGCTGATGCCTGGTATAGGCTCCTCACGAGCCGGATAAATGTCCGTTACAATTAACACATCGCAGTTTTGAAAAGACTTACCGAAGTCAGCTGCGAAGTCCCGTGTTCTTGTATATGTATGGGGCTGAAACACGCAGATAACACGCCCAGTTGCTCCATTCCTTGCTGCTTGAAGGGTAGCTTTTACTTCTGTGGGATGATGTGCATAATCGTCGTACAGCAACACTCCCTCGCGCTCGCCTTTGCGTTCAAATCTGCGGTACACGCCAGTGAATTTTGCGAGCGAATCTGCGATGGTTGCGAACGGCACATCGAGCTGCAGTCCAGTTGTTACTGCCGCGAGTGCATTGCGAACATTGTGCTCACCGGGAATTGGGAGAGCAACTCGGCCCAATTCCTCTCCGTGCGCAACAACAGTAAACTCACTTGTGAAACCATTAAAAGTCACGTTTTCAGCGCGGATATCGCTTTGATACGACAATCCATATGTGATCTTTTTTTTGTTGATTTCTGGCAGGATTTCCATGACGCCAGAATCGTCGAGACACAGAACAACAACACCGTAAAACGGAACTTTGTTGGCAAACTCAACAAATGCTTGTTTGATATCTTCAATGTCGCGATAGATATCCAAGTGATCTTCTTCCAAATTGGTCACAACAGCGATTGAGGGTGTCAATTGTAAGAAGCTGCGGTCATATTCATCAGCTTCAACAACAGTCCAATCTCCTCGTCCCAATCTTGCATTTGTGCCTTTCAAAGCGGTGAGTTTTCCCCCAACAATAACGGTGGGATCAATACCGCTGTCTAACAACAGCAAGCCAATCATCGAAGTAGTTGTAGTTTTTCCATGTGTCCCTGTCACGCCAACTGAGTACTTCATACGTGTAACTTCGGCTAGCATTTCGGCCCTGCGAATCAGTGGAATGCCGCGTTTTGTGGCTTCACTGGTTTCAGGGTTTGTGGTTGGATTAACAGCTGAGCTGTACACAACAACTTCTGCGTGTTCAATATTCTTCGCTGAGTGACCAGCATATATTGTTGCGCCGAGGCCAGACAAATACTCAGTTGTATCAGATAGGTGCATATCGCTACCAGAGACAGCAAAACCTTGGTCGAGCAGAATTTCGGCCAAGCCGCTCATTCCGATACCGCCGATTCCGACGAAGTGGACATGTTGTATTCTAGCAAACACGTATCTTCATTCCTGTATTAAAAGTGTACTCAAAACTAGGGTTGCTCAGGTGCGCAGAGCAATTCGATCGAAACTGTCGTGCCACTTGATTGGGAGCTTGAAATATTAAATGAACCACCATGCACAGCGGGGATGAGTCTCGCGATAGCCAAGCCTAGCCCAGCTCCTTGCTGCTCGAACTCCCTCCTGTTGAACTGATTGTACGCACCGATGTTTTCAAGTTGCTCATCAGTCATACCTATACCTTCGTCAACAATATCAATATGGTAGTATTCCTCAATCAGCGCGCTGCGTACAAGTACAGATTCACTTGGTTTTGAGAATTTAAATGCATTGTCAATAAGTTCGGTAATAGCCTTTTGAAAACTCTCAGAGGCGATAATGACAGTGCTATCAGTAGTGACATCTAATTTCAGATCTTCAAGTCTGTCGTACTTTATAGCAAGCATCTCGGCAACGTCTTTAAGCAATGTATTTGGCGACTCAAGCCTGTTTACTCGCAGTTCTGCCATTTTCTCGGACGATCCGTGAATAGCATGGAGCTGCGTATACACTAGGAAGTTTTCTGTAAGAATATGCAGTCGTTTTCCACTGGCTTTGATATCTTTTGCCATGTCGTGAATCTCGGCAATATCAGGATCGATAACACCTTTTTCGGTGAGTTTCATGATGATATCTGAATAACCGAGAATTCCATTGAGCGCAGTGCGAAACTCATGTGGCAAAGCATAACTGATGTTGCCGCGCAATTGCTCGATTTGTTCTTCGTAGTTTTTGCGCACGTTTTCATTGCGCGAAAGCTGCGTATGGATGGCACCGAGTAGCTCTGTGGTCGTGAATGGCTTTGTCAGGTAATCGTCAGCACCGAGCTCCATACCGCGGCGCATATCGTTCTTTTCGCTTTTTGCTGTGAGAAACACAAAAGGCAGCGTTGAGTCTCCTCGCACTTGGCGTATTTCGCGCAGCACACCAAAGCCATCGAGACGCGGCATTGATACATCACACAAAACCAAATCTGGCTTAAATGAGTCTAGCTGCTCTAAACCTTGCACCCCGTCTTCGGCTACTGCTGTTTCAAAACCTTCAAACTGCAGTGTAGTTGAAATGTTGTCTGATATGAAGTCGGTGTCTTCAATAATGAGGATCTTTTTCATGTCTTTTTTCCGCATCGAATCGATGCTCTAGTGGCATGGCTGTGTGAGCAAGATTCGCAAAGTAGCACTTTCAGAGCAGTGCAACAACTACGGGTGCATAGAAGTGGACTGATAACCCGAGCGCTGAGTTCCGCAACACTGTGTTAATTCGTATATTTGTTGTCTATACTCGAACACACAAATCCGATATCGCATATGCAGTCACCTGAAACATATTCACCGCAGTTCAAAGTACGCGTTGTTACTGCAGCGTCACTTTTTGACGGTCACGACGCTTCCATCAATGTTTTTCGCCGCATCATTCAAGGCACTGGTTGCGAAGTGATACACCTCGGTCACAACCGCAGTGTCGGTGAAATTGTTGATTGCGCTGTACAAGAAAATGCTCAAGCAATAGCGATTACGAGCTATCAGGGTGGACATCTTGAGTACTTCAAATACATGTATGACTTGCTCAAAGAACGCGGTGCCGGACATATAAAGATTTTTGGTGGTGGTGGCGGAACCATCTTGCCAGAAGAAATTCAAGAACTCGAGGCATATGGAATTGTAAAAATTTATTCCCCAGAAGACGGTCGCTCGATGGGACTGCAGGGAATGATTAATCAACTCGTTAGCGAGAGTGATTACGATCCCACTCCCGCCGATTCAACTATTTCAATAGACGACATTGTTGGCGGTGAAAAACGCGAAGTTTCGCGTGCGCTATCACTGTTCGAGAATCATGGAGAGTCCGCCGACAGTCTGCGCAAAGAACTCGAACTCGCTGCAAATAGCTCAACCGCTCCTGTGCTCGGGATAACCGGTACAGGTGGCGCAGGTAAGTCTAGTTTGACCGATGAACTCGTGCGCAGGTTTCTGCACGACTTCCCGGAAAAACGTATTGCAATTCTCAGCGTTGACCCTTCAAAACGCAAGACTGGCGGTGCGTTACTCGGCGATAGAATACGCATGAACTCTATCTACAACGAACGAGTGTTTATGCGATCCATGGCGACGCGCAAAGCCAATGTGGCTATGAGCGAACACGTTAAAGACGCCATTACAACATACCGGGCGGCTGGGTTTGATTGTATCATTGTGGAAACTGCTGGTATTGGTCAGAGCGACAGTGAAATAACCGATGTTGCTGATGTGTCGCTGTATGTTATGACGCCTGAATACGGTGCGCAGTCGCAACTCGAAAAAATTGACATGATTGACTATGCTGATGTGATTGCACTCAACAAGTTTGACAAGCGCGGCGCACTCGACGCCCTTCGCGATGTACAGAAGCAGTATCAGCGCTCACGCCTGTTGTTTGAGAGCGATGTCACAACCATGCCAGTGTTTGGTTCGATTGCCTCTCAATTCAATGATCCGGGTACAAACACATTGTATCGCGCCATCATCGACACCATCAATGACCGCTGCGACACGGGTTGGGAAAGCACGTATGGGATCGACAATGAAGAGTCAGAGAAAATCTTCATTATTCCTCCAGACCGCGTGCGCTATCTGGCGGAAATTGCGGAAGAATCGGACAGATTCAATGCACATGTTGAAGCCCAAGCTACTATTGCAAGCGACGTGTACAAACTCAAGGGCGCAGCAGCTTTGGTTGAACAATCGACTGACTTGGAGGCTGCAGCCGAAAACAAAGAACGCGAACTCACTGCTGAAGTTCAAGACCTGTTGCACACATGGGAAGACCTCAAACAGCGCTATGCAGCCAAAGAATTTTCTTACGAAGTGCGCGGCCGAGAAATACGAGTTGAGAACCATACAGAATCGCTTTCGCATCAGCAGATACCAAAAATCAGTTTGCCCAAATACAATGATTGGGGCGATATCGTGCGTTGGCGCATGCGCGAAAATGTACCAGGAGAATTCCCGTTTACTGCCGGCGTGTATCCGTTTAAGCGCACAGGTGAGGACCCAACGCGAATGTTTGCAGGTGAAGGTGGACCGGAAAAGACAAATGCCCGTTTTCACTATCTGAGTAGCGGCATGCCCGCGGCTAGACTTTCCACAGCATTTGACTCTGTTACTCTTTATGGAGAAGACCCAGCACACCGTCCTGACATCTACGGTAAGGTTGGTAACTCCGGTGTGAGTATTGCGAGTCTCGACGACGCAAAAAAGTTGTATTCAGGATTTGATCTTTGCCAACCAACAACATCGGTATCCATGACCATCAATGGTCCTGCGCCAATGTTGCTGGGATACTTCATGAATGCGGCAACAGATCAACAATGCGAACTCTATATTCGGGAACACGGGCTCGAAAGCGAAATCGAAGAGAAGATTAATGCAATTTTTGCGGCCTCAGGTCAAGAACGTCCGCGCTACCAAGGAGAATTGCCCGAAGGCAATGATGGCCTTGGTCTCATGTTGTTGGGAGTCACTGGCGACCAGGTGCTGCCGGCAGATGTGTATGCTGAATGCAAAGCTCGCGCACTAGCATCAGTTCGCGGAACGGTGCAAGCAGACATTCTCAAAGAAGACCAAGCGCAGAACACATGTATTTTCTCCACCGAATTTGCTCTCAAGATGATGGGCGATATTCAGGAGTACTTCATCGACAACAATGTGCGCAATTTCTACTCGGTTTCTATTTCCGGATATCACATTGCCGAAGCAGGAGCAAACCCAATTACGCAATTGGCATTTACGCTCGCCAATGGTTTTACGTACGTTGAGTATTATCTCAGTCGCGGCATGGATATCAATAAGTTTGCGCCAAACTTGTCGTTTTTCTTCAGCAATGGAGTCGACCCAGAGTACGCTGTGATTGGACGAGTTGCACGACGTTTGTGGGCCAAAGCAATGCGAAACAAGTACGGAGCCAATGCGCGTTCGCAAATGTTGAAGTACCACATCCAAACAAGCGGTCGTTCACTACACGCTCAGGAAATTGACTTCAACGATATACGCACGACACTGCAAGCACTGTATGCGATATATGACAATTGCAACTCATTGCACACGAATGCATACGACGAAGCAATAACAACGCCAACAGAAGAATCTGTACGTCGCGCCGTAGCCATTCAATTGATAATCAATCACGAGCTTGGACTCGCCAAAAATCAGAATCCGCTGCAGGGTAGTTTTATTATTGAAGAGTTGACTGATTTAGTTGAAGAGGCAGTGCTAACCGAATTCCGCAGAATTACAGATCGCGGCGGTGTTCTTGGTGCCATGGAAACAATGTATCAGCGCAATAAAATTCAAGAAGAGTCTCTGTATTACGAACACTTGAAGCACACAGGTGACTTGCCAATTATTGGCGTAAATACATTTTTGCGCAAAGGCGGAGCACCTATGGAAATGCCTGGTGAAGTGCGCCGCTCAACAACCGAAGAAAAAGAATTTCAGATTTCTTCCGTCGAAGCATTTAAGTCGCACAACAGTGAGCGAGCTCGCAACAGTCTGAAAGAATTGCAACATGTTTCAACTGTAAACGGCAATATCTTCGAACAGTTGATGGAAACGTGTAAGGTCGCTTCTCTCGGACAAATTTCAGAGGCATTGTACGGCGTTGGCGGTCAGTATCGCCGCTCAATGTAACAGTGTATGTACAGTCAGTAACGTTTACTCAGCACCATGAACCACAATATTAAACCTGCAGTACTTAGAGCAACAATGATGCGTCTTGCAAATCAGCCAGACGCATACAGATTGTCCGAAGAAGAATACGTTGAGGCTGTGCAGCACTTGTGTCAACGCAAGTTAGCAGAATGCACTATCGACATCTCAGAGCATGGCATGAATATTTCGGATGCAGAACTCACGCAAGAAGGACTGCAAATCGTTTCTACGATTCTCATGCAAAAAGAGAAAGAGAAAAAAATGCTTGAGGACGAATTGCGCAAGAAGGGAGTTATTCTGTAACTCACCTTCTTTTCAATGCACCTCGTTACGGCAATTGATGTAGCAGCACTTGTAGTTGTACAAGCTCATCCGAAGACAGTGTAGAGCACGACCTCGATGCTACATTCATCGCTGTTTGACCTGCTTCTGCAAAAACGCGTTGACCACTTCCCGTGATTTCAACTAGTGTTACTCTTGCATCGCGCGAATCTTTTTTCCTTTCTACCAATCCAATCTTCTCCATCGGCTTCAACATGCGCGTAGCGCCAGAAGCTGAAATCGAAAGTGCATTGGCAATATCAATATTCTTGAGCCTCTTATTCGGGGCATGCAACACTGCACGCATTACCAGATATTCAGACAAACTTATTCCGTGAGCACTAAGCGCACAGTCCATCGTGTGTGTGAGTCGCTGGGCTGTTAACACCATACTCATTGACGTTTCAAAAGCAGTGTTTTGATTTTCACTTGTTGACATCTCAACTATCTCGCAACTATTGTTGTGGAGCAAAAAGAAACCCGATTTTACTCGGGTTGTGTTCTGTGGTCAGGGACGGAATTGAACCGCCGACACAAGGATTTTCAGTCCTTTGCTCTACCAACTGAGCTACCTGACCGCTGTTTCAATAACAGAGTACAAATATATGATCTTTTCTATTTGATTGCCAACATTTTTTGCGTTTTTCTTTTTTCGGCTTGATAATGTTCGTTGCGCAAACATCTCCGTTGTAAGTTGCGTTTTGTTCCAGCAGTCTTGTTTGGTCTTCAGTACATTATGGTATCTCAATCTTGGAGAGCTCAATTTGAGCAACTAGTACACGACGAGCATCGATCAGTAGGCCGCACATCGGCCTTCTTGCGAGCGGTGTGCGCACAAATCGTGGCGCACAGTCCTGCCGTTCCATCAAGTCTGTTTGCTGAAGTCGTATATGCATTTGAGTCAAAACAAGTCCCACTTGCACTCCGCAAGGCTGCTTATGCGATACTACACTCAAACGACGTTGAAATACCGCATTCCACATACACATTGTTGCGTATTTGCGCAATGCTGCTTGAGGTCGACTGCTCTTGGGAAGCTGCTTTGAGTTCCACTGAGAAAACCGTTGCAACTGTAGTTCCCCCAACCCTACCATCTGCCGTTGAAAGCATTGAATGTGTAGTTGCAGAGATACTAAACAAAGGGCGAAAACCTACAGGTCAGCGGTGGGTAGCACTGCGAGTTGTGCACTCAAAGTATGGTGAGTGTACTGTGGAGTTCCGTGATCCGTGGATACAAACAGCACTCAAAGTTCGTCTAGGCACAACCATACGATTGTTGCATGCGCGAAAAGTATCGCCTGGAACACTTCGGATCGAAGGATTGCAGAGTGCATGTGTACTTGAGCCTGACTATCTTGTTGACGCTACGGACATAGCTCATTGTCTTGCAGGAAATGGCCACAATGCATTGTTATATCTCCTCAAACAGTATTTGCCGCGCACCACTTCTCAACCAATGATAAAGGGTATTGCCGCCGGTACTGTATTAGAGACTTTCTTACAGCATCCACAACTTCCAGTACACAGCGCAGTTGACAAAGCAATACAAGGCGTAAGGCATCTCGTGCAGCTCACGGCGGCCAATCCAGAAAACTCTCTTGAGTCTTTGCGAGTTGAACTCGAGAAGCATGCTCGCGTGATGTTGCGCAGCCTTCAACATACACGTGGGAAGCACACATTCGCAGAAATGTCACTGGCTTCACCGCGTTTTGGTCTTAGCGGACGCCTTGACGTTGTGGCATTTTCTGAGACCGACATAGTTGTTACGGAACTCAAAAGCGGTAAGCCACCACGCTCGATTCCCTTTCCCGGGCACTCCGCACAAGTGATGGTGTACGGATTGCTCATTCGCAGACTGCAGTATGCAAAAGACAGATCAGTAGCATTGCAAATGTTGTATTCCGGTGCTCGAGAACAAGAAGCAATCAAACCAATTGCATTTGATCCGAGCTTGGCAAACTATGTTGTGCAGATTCGCAATGACATTGTTGCACAAGAAATACGCATAACAAATCGCGTATTTCGAGACATCGTTTCCGGACAGTTGATGGACCAAGATTTACCTCCATTTATGGCTACGCAAGTCCGTGAGTTCAGCTCTCTTATCCATGTACTTTTAGACCCCGACACACCCGAAGTTGTGGCTCTCTATATAAAGCTGGTCATAGCATTTATAGCGCGAGAAAATTGGTGCCAACGCCTGTCGCCTGGTCGTCCCGAAGAACAAGCAGGTTATTCTTCATTGTGGCGATCTTCCCTCGACGAAAAGCAAGACCTCAATTCTGCGGTAGGTTGGTTGACTCGCGACAAGCACGCAAAACAGAGAGTCTTGTTCACAAAGCGTTCGACCACAACCTCCGTGTTTCGCGACGGCGATGTTGTTGTTGTTCATCCTCACAGTGAGCAAGGCGAATTTGAAGTTGACAAGCAGCCACTGTTGCGTTGCAGAATAGAACGCGTTACACAGGATGGATTCGAATTGAGCAAGGCTGTTGAATTTACAGCCGCACCATATGTAGCCGTTGAGAAAGACTTTATTGCATCCTCATTCAAAGCCTTGTACACATCTGTATTTCTGTTTGCAACCGCCCCTTCTGTCCGCCAGCAGTACTATGTTGGACTTCTGCAACCAGAGGCACGTGAGCGGCCGGAGTTTACAGCTGAGTACTTATCGTCTGAGCAGCAATCAACTATCCACAAATTAGCTTGCGCGAAAAACTACTTCGTGTTGCAAGGTCCACCGGGAACAGGCAAAACCAGCAGAATCATGCGTGGCTTTTGTGAACGACAAGTAACAATGACCGACGAAACAACACTTGTCTGTGCGTACACAAACCGAGCTGTTCAGGAAATATGTGCTGCATTGGATGCATCATCCCTCCCTTATACACGCATTGAGCCGGTACATGCGAACTCAAAAAACAGTGTATATACGTTGTCTACTGCAGGCGAACATCAGTTGGCAGAAGTTCTGAAGGAGCGTCGCATCATTGTCGGAACCATTGCGTCGTTGTTGTCACAGGAAGAGGTTTGGCGCCATGTACAGCCCAAAACCCTCGTTGTTGATGAAGCCAGTCAAATCACCGAAGCCCACCTGTGTGGACTCATAGCTCGCGTCCAAAAATTCATTCTCATCGGCGACCACAATCAACTTCCCCCTGTTGTGATGCAACAACAGGCTGGGACAACTATTCCTCTGACGCAAATGCGAACTCTAGAATTTGACTCACTGCACAATTCTCCATTTCAACGCTTGCATCGCTTAGCAACAGAACGTGGATGGCAGCACGCAGTCGGTATGCTTACCCAACAAGGACGCATGCATGAATCTATTTGTAGCATGGCGTCGCATATGTTTTACAGCGGTGCGCTACATACATTTGCTTCGCAAGAACTGACCTGTGAGAACCGTTCTACCACAGAATCTCATGTTGAGAATGCAATGTTTCACAAAAGGGTGACCTTTATAGATGTAGCTCACTCGGAACACAATGCTAGAGAAATTCGGTGTGTACTCGCAACCGTGCGTGCAGCCTTCCGCTTCAAGGAAATTGAAGGCACAGCCGACATCGGAATTGTTGCTCCATTTCGCAAGCATGTAGCTGGAATACGTAGGGCATTGCAACGCGCCGAGGCTCCTCCCAACATTTCGGTTGACACAATTGAACGGTACCAAGGAAGTGAACGAGAAGTCATCGTGTTCAGCACTGGTGTCACCTCGGGCAATGTGTCGAAACTCGGTTCTATAGACTCGTTGACGCAAGTAGACCGACGCCTCAATGTAGCGATCACAAGAGCGCGTCAAAAACTTGTCATAATTGGCACAAGTGCACTATTAGAAGAGTTGCCAGCATACAAACAAATGCTCGATTGGATTCGCAAGCATGGATCATATATTTCAGCCCAACATCTCCCCGATCTCAACAAAGAATTTTCAAGCGACTCTCCTTTTTTGTAATTTTGCGCTTTCGTGCATTGCATGAATTTTATGTGACGTAACCATACATTCGTGAGAGGTCTCCTTGGCTACAAAGACAAAGTACATATTCATTACAGGGGGAGTACTCTCCTCTCTTGGTAAAGGTATTGCGTCCTCTTCCTTGGCTCTGTTGTTGAAAGCCCGCGGTTACAGTGTAACCATCGCCAAATTTGATCCATATATCAATGTTGACCCAGGTACCATGAATCCGTTTCAACACGGTGAAGTATATGTTACCGATGATGGAGCTGAAACTGACCTCGATCTCGGTCACTATGAACGGTATATCGACGATTCTCTGTCAAAGCGCAACAATACCACCACGGGACAAATCTATCACGAGGTGATCACAAAAGAGCGCAAGGGCCAGTACTTAGGAAAAACTGTTCAGGTAGTTCCTCATATTACGAATGAAATCAAGCGTCGTATGTCAGCCTTTGACGGCGAATACGACGTTGTTATCATCGAAATCGGCGGTACGGTTGGCGATATTGAGTCTTTCCCTTTTATGGAAGCGAGTCGACAGTTCAGTCTAGAACGCGGTCGCGGCAATGTTCTCAATATCCATCTCACATATGTTCCGTTTATTAAGGCTTCAGGGGAGCTCAAAACAAAGCCAACGCAGCACAGTGTAAAGGTGTTGATGGAAAACGGTATTCAGCCAGATATTTTGGTGTGCCGCAGTGAACACAAGCTCAATAAAGAAATTCGAGCAAAAATTGCACTTTTTTGCAATGTAGAAGAAGACTCGGTTATCGAAGCTCTAGATGCAGAGACTATTTACGAAGTACCCAACATGTTTGCCAAACGCAACTTTGACAATATTGTTGCTAAAAAACTCGGCCTTACAGCTGAAAGACAGCGTTTGACGACGTGGACGCGCTTCGTGAATCGCATAAAGAGTCCAGAATCAGAAGTGACCATTGCCTTTGTTGGCAAGTACATTCAGCATCAAGACGCCTACAAGAGCATCGTTGAGGCTCTTATTCACGCCGGTGCAATCAACAACACCAAAGTGAATTTCAAGTGGATTGATTCTGAAACGCTGCCAGACGAAAACGTTGATGAAGTCATTGGCAAGGTAGATGGCATGCTCGTTGCACCAGGATTTGGCCAGCGTGGTATCGAAGGAAAAATTGACGCCATTCGCTACGTACGCGAGGCAAATATCCCGTTTTTTGGAATTTGCCTTGGCATGCAGTGCTGTGTTATCGAATTTGCACGTCATGTTGTTGGCTGGGAAGACGCCAATTCTGGTGAGTTTAAGAAGGTTGAGCACAATGTAATCGACCTCATGAACGAACAGCGTGAAATTACCGACAAGGGCGGCACAATGCGTTTGGGTAGTTACCCATGCGCGGTCAAGAAGGGCACGAAAGCCTACAAAGCATACGGCGAAACGTTAATTGACGAACGCCATCGTCACCGCTACGAAGTGAATAACGAATATGTAGCCCAGCTTGAAGAAGCTGGTTTAGTCGTGAGTGGTACGAGCCCAGATGGAAAACTCGTTGAGATGGTAGAAATACCGGAACATCCTTGGTTTGTTGGCGTACAGTTCCATCCGGAGTTTAAGTCCCGCGCCGTAAAAGGACATCCTCTATTTACTGCTTTTGTCAAAGCGGCAATGCAGGTACACAAGTAAGCATTTTGTTCATTTGAACACACAGGAATACACATGAAAAAATATGGTATTGGGTTGTTGGTCGCAGCATTTGCGCTGACAACAATATTCATGCTTCCAAGCAATGTTGAAGCAACAACTACTAAAGACGGTAAAGCACAGGAGACCGACATGTCTGAAATGACCACATTGGAATCAGGACTGCAAATTCAGATTCACAAGGCCGGCGAAGGTGAACACCCAAGCAAAGGTGACATGGTGGCGGTACATTATACTGGAACACTTACTGATGGTACAAAGTTTGACAGCTCGCATGACCGCAATGAACCAATCACGTTTCCATTGGGTGTTGGCAAAGTTATTAAGGGTTGGGACGAAGGAATTGCCCTGCTCAAGCCGGGTGGAAAAGCAACGCTTGTTATCCCTCCACACTTGGGCTATGGCGCTCGCGCAGTTGGTCCAATTCCAGCAAATTCAACGCTCGTGTTCGAAGTTGAATTGTTGTCAGTGAACTAATTTCACTGAGCAATACAAAGAGTAAAAAAGGCACCTCCATAGGGTGCCTTTTTTGTTTGTATATTAGTGGTACTACAACCAAACAACGATGCTGAATATATGAGTGCGTTCAACCCTACTTCAATTCTCCTTTTTGAGAAAAAGACAACCTATAATTTGTTTCCTTTTTCCATCATGCACCCGTCATGGGAGCTGCGTGTTGGAGCATTGACATTGTATGAAAAATGGCTCATGCATTTCCCTGCAGCCAAGCTCAGTTTTCACGGTAGGCCCCTGCAGTCGAATTCTTTTCGCGAGCGGCATGGACTTAAACACGAAGCCATTGTTGGCAATGTTCTGGCTCTGCAAGCCAATGTGGTACCAGACACAGAAACAATGTTTTCTCTGAAGCAAACAGTAGAAGAACACCCTGGCGAATCTCTTGTGTTCATGCAAGAAGACAGCATTGTAGGTGTATATGTACCGGCTCAACCAGACGTACAGCACAGCTCTGATGCACTTACAGCCGCAACAACTGAATTTGCAAAGTGTGTTGAAGTTCGCGTTACCACTTTGCAACATTTGTGGGATGCCCTGACCATCAACGCAAAGCAAATAGGACAAGATCTTGCGCTTATGCAATCTAAGTTACGAGACGTAGAGATTCCTTCGTTTGTACACACGTGCGGCAGCAATGAAATTGTTTGTGAGACACAACCGACACTGCTTCCGGGTGTAGTACTCGACTCAACCTCAGGTCCAATCGTGTTTGGCAACAATGCAACAGTAATGCACAACAGCGTCATTATGGGACCGGCGTTTATTGGTGACAATTGTACAATCAAATCAGGAGCAAAAATTTACCCTGAATGTACATTTGGCCCGTGGTGCAAAGTAGGCGGAGAACTTGAAAATACAATCTTTCAAGCTTATAGTAACAAGCAACACGATGGATTTATGGGGCACTCGTTCATAAGCGAATGGGTGAACATTGGTGCAGATACAAATACGTCCGACCTAAAAAACAATTACGGCAATGTTCGGGTTGTTATGGGGCAGCACACGATTGACACTGGAAGAATGTTTCTCGGTTTCTTGTGTGGCGACCACACCAAAACAGCCATCAACACGCAGCTCAATACCGGAACCCTTTGTGGAGTTTCTTCCAATATTTTCACTACACATTTTCCGCCCAAATACATCCCGTCTTTTTCCTGGGGTGGCAGTGAGCACTCAGAACCCTATTCTATTGACAAAGCGCTCGAAACGGCAGCACGAGTTATGTCGCGAAGGAAGAAAACCATGCTCTCCATTGAAGAGACGATTCTCAGACGGGAATACGAGTCGCAGACAAGTAACTTTTAGTTGTTACAATTCTATGCTGTTTGTTCAAATTATCGTAGGTTTGGCGCGTGTGATTGTATAAATAAAGAGATGATACCATTATGAAACGCTTCGCGCTGTTCTGCGTTGGTTTGACCCTTGTCGTGGGTTGTTCTGACGATAGCGTAATCTCCCCGGGCAATGAACTCGATCAAGAACTTGAATCTGCTCTTATTGCTCACTCTCCTACTCAAGACCTTGAGTTTTTCCGCCTACCAGAAAGTGATGAGTTTGCAAAAATTCCTCAAGATTCACGCAATCCATTAACTGCCGCAAAAGTTGAACTTGGCAAGATGCTCTTTAATGAGCCAGCTATGCTTTCAAAGCCCAACAAACCAGAAGGTTTTGGCATGGCCAGTTGCGCGTCGTGCCACCACTCACGAGCAGGTTTTCAGGCCTGTGTACCACAAGGTATCGGC
>JAUHYX010000286.1 GCA_030426285.1 bacterium | reverse complement strand
GACGCCTAGACAAGGCAGTTTCTGGTCTAACCATCCTCACAAACAAGCCAGGTTCGGCCATTCAGGAAAACAGTGATTTTGCTGATGTCGAAGTTGAATATCACGTCAAAGTAAACAAAATCGTTGGGCGCGGTGATACGACGAAGGTCAACAAAGGCTTAAAAAGCATTGACGAACGCAATGGCAAAGAAACCAAGAGCAAAATCCTGCGCAAGAACAAGCGCAATTCTTGGCTTCAGGTGACGATCAAGTATGGCACCCCAACCGACATTCGCAAAGTCCTCAAAGAAGCAGGATTAGAAGTCTTGCGTTTCCACCGCTACAGAATTGGCGACTACACGACTGACATGTTAGCTCCAGGTTGCTGGATGCAAGCAAACGGTTTTACGCTCGCCCAACTGCGCGCTGAAGACCCTTCACAAGCAGCATTCTTCTACCGTGAAGAACTGCTTCCTGAGAAAGAAGAAGATACTGACGCAGAGAGCAAGAAAGAGAAGGAACCGGCAGAAGAAGCGGAAGCCGAAGCTTAGACACTATAGTTTCGGCAAGCAACAGTATTTGTGTAAAGGACCGGAGTCAATTGGCTTCGGTCTTTTTTGTTAGACCTCGTAGATCATAGTTGTCGAAGCACCAAATCCCAAAAGTCCACGTAAGAACTCAAATTCTCTTGTGTTTTCTCCTTCGAACCCCTCTCGCTCATATAATCGTTTTGCAGACAGATTTGTGTCAATGACATCAAGACGAATGTTTGCGATTCCGCGTTGCTTGGCATACTCCTTCAAAGAGTGTAGTAACCCGGTTCCGATGCCTTGACCTCTCGCGACAGATTGAACTGCAATACCGTCCATCACGAGCTCGTGCTCTCGGGGTTTTCTCGCGTACATACTAAGTACAGACAAAGCTCTCATAGTCCCAAGTAGGCCAAGATGTTTGTACAATAATCTGGGTGTTATACCACCGGTTAGCGAACCCTCATGCGTCTGAAAGCCAGCAATTCCAACCAGTTGATTGTTATCTATCGCACCAATAGCAAAGGCAAGTTGCAACGATTCTTCAAGAAGAGGAATTAGGCTGGCTACATCGGGAATAGCCACTGCAAACTTCTTACCGAATGCTTCCTCGTACAACTCAGTTGCTTGTTTGCGATAAGCTTCGGCAATACCACATTGAAAGACCACAGTTGTTTGCATTTTTTGGGAGCTCGATTGTATCAGACTGTTATTGAGTTTTAATGTAAGTTAGGAATTGCCAACAAGTTGTTCCTGGTTCATTGAGTGTAACAAAGAGAACGTCTCAGTGTGTACATTCAATACATCTGTTCTTGTACCAGGTGTATATTACTTGATGCTTGAATGCTCACCAAACCGAGTAGCCCAGCTCGCATTTGTTGAAATTGTGGTCGTGAAGTAGTAGCAACATACCGAGATGGCTTGTGATAGTAGCGGCGCCTTTACCACAGATCGTGCAATGGTGCCTGTTTTGACTGCAGAATTGCTTGTGACCTCAGTTCGAAGTAACTTGTTTGCTTGCACCAAGTGGGGTGTGAGTATATAGTCAACATCTTTCGTCCATTTGTATCCAAAGTCTGTATGTGTCAAAGCTCTCGGTCATTGGAAGGGGATACCTATGTCTTCCTTGAGAAGTCTCTGTTTTTTTGTTGTAATTTTGTTTGCGACTTCAATCACCTGTGACGCTCAAACATGTGCAGACACAACTTTTTATAGTGCTTCAAGTGGAATCGTAGGAGATGGTAGTGGCGATGCTGACTATTCAACATTCCTCGATTGTTTTTGGTTGATAGATCCACCCGGAGACGATATCGTACGAATTGAGTTTACGGACTTTCACGTTGTTTCCAGCGGTTACATAGACATGTATGATGGTACCTCAACAACGGGAACGTACCTCGGACGCTTTGACCAAGACAATGAAGATATAAAGACAATTCAACCAGCCGTATATGCAACATCAGGTTCAGTTTTCTTGAATTTTGTAACAGCAGGAGTGGGCTACGAAGGTTGGGAACTGAGATATGCAACAGTGGCTAGCCTCGGCTGCCAACTTGATGAAACGCTACAATATACTAGTGGTATACTCGATGATGGGTCAGGTGCTCAAAATTATGGTCCGAATCTAGATTGTGGTTGGCATATCCAGTCAACAAACAACCAAGCCATAGTTCTAACATTCTCTGAATTTGATATTCACGCCAGCGATGTTGTCAATGTATACGAGGGTAGTAGTACCAGCGGAACGTTGTTAGGTGCTTTTACAGGGGCAACATTGCCAGAGCAGTTGGTAGCTGTCAGTGGAGACATGTTTGTCTCGTTTGAGACTGACGGTGCCAATGAAAGCAGTGGTTGGACAGCCAAGTATGAGAATATACCTACATTTACTTCATGCTGTGGAGAACTAGACGATGGAGCTGAAGGAGGGAATTATGATGCTCTCCTAGACCAATGGTACGTGATCGAGACCGACTGTGACGACCTCATACGGCTTAGTTTCACGGAATTTGCTTTAGGAAGTGGTGACCGTCTTACACTGTATGATGGACTTTCCACAACCAGTTCAGTGATTGGATCTTATACTGGAGCAACGATTCCACCTGTTCAATATGCTACAAGCGGATCAGTACTTGTCCATATGTCCGCCGACAATAGTGAGGAGGCGAGCGGCTGGGCACTCTCGTATGTTGTAGTTTCAACTTCAGCCAATCCACTTCTAACTTCAAACTCAGGTTCCTTTCAAGATGGTCCATTTGGCTGCGACTATCCGAGCAATACTACTCAAACTTGGACCATTTCTTCTACTACGAATCAAGTAATTTTTCTTGAATTCACGGGATTCAATGTACATCCTAGTGACTCTGTTCGAGTGTACGAAGGCGCGAACACAAATGGTACACTCCTAGGTAGTTTCACGGGTTCCACCATGCCGTCAATCCAAGTAGCATTGGGAGGAGAGATGTTTATAGTGTTTGAGAGTGACAACGGAGATGAAGCTGCAGGATGGTCAGCGGATTTCAAGCTTGGTCAAGTGTTCGAAGGGTGCACTGGATCTTTTGACGATGGTTCTGGTGACGACGATTATGCCATCAATCTCGATCAGTACTATCTCATTCAGCCAGGCGGAAGCGGTCTGATACAATTAGATTTCGATGGCATCCTGGGTGCTCGAGACGATATACGAGTGTTCGATGGCACAAGTAAAGAAGATCCAGATATTTTTTACCTTATGGCGAATTTCGGAAGTAAGTCAGTTATTGCTTCTAG
>JAUHYX010000046.1 GCA_030426285.1 bacterium | reverse complement strand
CACAGCATTTTCACGAGCAAGAACACCACAATAAACATCTTGGGGATGTACCACACTGCAAGCACCCCGCGCATAAAGATCATCGCAGAATGAGACAAAATGTCGACAGTTGAGTTCAAGAATTGCATCAACAGCAATGCTGGAGCAATGAAGGCAAACAACCGAGGCCCTTTGTACAGCCACAGATTCCATGCGCGGTCGACAATCAAACGCCGCCAGTAGCGAAAAAACACATAATCGGTTACTCCGAGTATGGTCACCAATATGCTCACAAAAACGAGAAATCTGACCAAGTTGTCCATGCTGCTGAAACGTGTGTTTTGATGCTACAAAGTGAGTGAGTTCACCCAACGACATAGACGTAAACAAGTTGCAACACATTTTATCCCCTAGAAGATTTCACAATCAGCTCTCGTTCAGTCTTGCGCTTTTGTTATTTTGGGCAAAACAGCAATTGAACAACCACGATTACACCAGAGAATATGGACACCAAATTCTTAGCATCGCTACGAACAGAATTAGCTGAAATCAAAGAGGCTGGACTTTACAAAACAGAGCGCATCATTACAAGTGAACAGGGACCAGAAATACGGGTTGAAGGTCGTGATACACCTGTACTCAACTTCTGCGCAAATAACTATCTGGGATTGTCGAGCCACCCATTTGTTGTAAAAGCAGCTCATGAATACTTGGATTCTCATGGGTATGGTATGTCTTCGGTACGCTTCATTTGTGGTACGCAAGACATCCATCGAGAGTTGGAACAGACGATTGCTTCATTTTGTGGAACAGATGACACAATTCTCTACGCAGCATGTTTTGATGCCAATGGCGGTGTCTTTGAACCATTGTTGAACGACATGGACGCTATTATTTCGGATCAGCTCAACCACGCGTCAATCATAGATGGAGTTCGACTGTGCAAAGCCAAGCGTTTTCGCTATGAGTCAGGCAATATGGAGCAATTGGAAGACTGCTTGAAACAAGCTAATGAGCAAGGCTGTCGCACAAAGATTATTGTGACAGATGCTGTGTTTTCGATGGATGGTACGGTTGCCGACCTGAAATCAATTTGCGACCTGGCCGATAAGTATACAGCTCTTGTGATGGCTGACGAATGTCACAGCATGGGATTCATGGGTGAGCATGGAAAAGGAGTCACAGAATTGTGTGATGTGATTGGACGTGTGGATATCATCACTGGCACATTGGGCAAAGCTCTTGGAGGTGCTATTGGTGGGTTCACAACTGGGCGCAAGGAAATTATTGATATGCTGCGCCAGCGTTCGCGTCCATATCTTTTCTCCAACTCTCTACCTCCGATGGTCGTTGGCTTTAAAATGCTCAGCGAAACAACAGAATTGCGCGATACCCTAGAAGCAAACACGCAGTACTTCCGCGAACAAATGACAAGTGCTGGATTTGACATAACACCGGGAACACACCCAATTGTACCCATCATGCTCTATGATGCTCCTCTGGCGCAGAAATTTGCCGACAAACTACTTGAGCGCGGTATTTATGTGATTGGCTTCTTCTTCCCAGTTGTGCCACGCGATCAAGCTCGCATCAGGGTGCAACTTTCGGCAGCGCACACTCGCGAGCATTTAGACATTGCTATACAAGCGTTCACAGAAATTGGCAGGGAATTAGGTGTCATAAAAGACTAATGGCAAAAGAAACACTCTTCAGCAGACTGCGCGAACAGAGTATGCTCGGCAAACGAGCTCCTCTGCGTTTGAGATCAACTGGAAGCATACGATGGCTCCTGATGATCTCAACGGCATTGCTTTGTGCAATCATGTATCCAGAGCAAGAAGCGCCTGAAAACACCATGCCCACTGGGGCGGAGTGGACAATGGAAACAGTGGTGGCTGAGTACCCCTTTTCTGTGTACAAACCGCAAGATCAGTATATGCGCGAGGTGGCTAGAGCGCGAGAGAATACACCGCTCGTGTTTTCATTAAACGGAACAGCAGAAGAGCGATGTCGCGACAATATCCAAAGTGTTCTCACTGTTTTACAGACAGAGGCATCGTCTGTGGATCTCGACTCTGTTTCTGGCGCGATCGACTTCCCCCCTTCAACATATGCAGAAATACTCGATCTTCGCACTCGTGAAAATGTGCGAATCGTTGCGCAACTCAAGCGCGAATTGAGTCTTGTTGTGAGCGAAGTTTACCGAAGAGGATTCATTGATATTGCGCTCTCAGACATCAATACGACTGAAGTATTTGTGCGCAGAAGTGTTACCGAAGAGTTGATTTATGACGCAGCACAGCTGTTCGACAGCGATACATTCGAAGAAGAAGTCAGTAAGCGATCACAAGCCTTGCCAACTATTTCACAACAATTGTTCGAAAGTCTGGCATTGAGATATGTGCAACCCAATTTTGAGTTGAATGAGTCTCAAACTGAAATTCTGCGAGAGCAACGCGCACAGAGCGTACCGCCAACACAAGGATTTGTGCGCGAAGGACAGGTGATAATTCGCAAAGGTGACCGGATCACAGAGCAGAATCGTCAAGTTCTCATGTCGTATCATCAGAGTCAGCTGGACTTAGGTGAGGAAAGCACGTATGTGCAAATAATGCTGGGGAACTTTCTCAATGCTACAGTAGTGTTGAGCATTCTGCTTGTGTTTATTCGAACGATGCGACGACGGATTTGGACAAATGCAGTTAAGCTCGCCGGCATTCTAGTGGCGATGATACTCCTTGTTGTGATGGCAAAACTGTCTATGATCATGCTCATCGATGTTCCATTAGAACTTCTCATTGCCGTTCCCACCGCAACCATGCTAGCCGGTATTCTGTTTGATTCTCGTACAGCATTTTTTGTTGCGGTCACTGGCAGTTTATTGGTCGCAGGAGTCCGGGCCGGTGATTATGAGTTGGGTTTGGGTGCGTTGTTTGCAGGGTCATTGGCCGGATATGCTGTGCGGGATGTTGAAAGCAGAACGCAAGTGTTTAAGTCAACCGCCAGCATTTTCATAGGTTTTGCTGTCCCGCTAGCTGGTTTTGCTCTACAGCACAACACGCCAGTTGAAACCCTCGTGTTGCAAATGAGCATGGCTCTTGCAAATGCGGCCATTGCTCCCATTGCAACCTTTGGCATTCTGTGGGTCATTGAGCGTCGCTTCAATGTAGTTACGGATGTCAGACTAACGGAATTTGACGACCTAAACCACCCACTCATACAAGAGCTCAAGGAACACGCCCCAGGCACGTATCAACACACACTCACGATTGCGAATTTGGCCTCAAGTGCCGCCAGAGCAATACATGCAAACCCGCTGCTCGCCAAAGTGGGTTCGTATTTCCACGACATAGGAAAATTGCAGAAGAGCGAATACTTCGTCGAGAATCAAATCAACATTGGCAACAAACACGACCGGCTTACACCTATCAAGAGTGCGAAAATTATTCGCCAACACGTCACCGAGGGACTCGCGCTAGGGAAACAATACAAGCTGCCCGGTAGAATTCTTGACTTTATCCCTATGCACCACGGTACGATGTTGATAAAGTACTTTTATGCAAAAGCCCTTGAAGAAGCACCTGAAGGTGAAAAGGTTCCGCAGGAGGACTTTCGCTACGGAGGACCTAAACCGAACTTTCGGGAAGCGGCAATAGTCATGATTGCGGACGGTGTTGAAGCACTGAGCAGAACTGTGGATGGCAACAATCGAGATGCTGTTGACGAAGCAGTACATAGTATCATTCGCGACAGGCTTAACGACGGTCAGTTGGATGATTGCGACCTGTCGCTCTCAGACCTGAAAAAAATCAGACAAGACCTCGTAGCCAATCTCATAGGCATGTCGCATCATCGTATAGACTACAAGGCTATTCCGGAAGATGAAGCTCACTCCGACAGCACTGCAACTTCCTAGCAGCGAACAAGGCTTGCTAAAGAGATTTGCCACCACGCTAAGGGTTGAACGCGGAGCTAGCGAAAACACGATTCTTTGTTATGTGCGCGATGCAGCAACATTTTTGGTTTGGTGTCAGTCAGGTGCAATAGCATACAATCTCGTGACTCGCGAGCATGTTCGCCAATATCTCAAGTCACTACTCGAGTGCAAATTAGCACCATCCACGAGATCCCGGCATCTGTTCGGAATCGCCTCTTTCTATTCCTTTTTGGTCGATGAGGAACTCGTAGAGAGCAATCCTACCGATTTGATTGAACACCCGAAGCATGGCCGCGACTTGCCTGACACGCTGTCGGCAGATGAAGTGATTGCAATGATCGATGCACCAAACATGGAAAGCTTGGCGGGACTGCGCGACAGCACAATCTTAGAGATAATGTATGCTTGTGGACTGAGAGCTTCGGAAGTGTGTGATCTGGACATTCACTCAGTCCTCAAAGAACACAGAGTTGTGCGCATTCGAGGAAAAGGGAACAAAGAGCGCTTGGTACCAATAGGAGAAATAGCATTGGAAAAACTGCAGCTATATACCTCCTCAGCACGCATGGTGTTTGCTTCGCGAAGTAAAAAAGCCACCCCTATAATGTTCCTAAATCAAAGAGGAAATGGCATTTCGCGTCAAACTGTTTTCAACATCGTAAAGAAGTACGCGGTTGTTGCTGGTATTGGCAAAAATGTACATCCGCACACAATTCGCCACAGCTTTGCCACACATCTGCTCGAAGGTGGCGCTGATTTGCGGGCAGTGCAAGAAATGCTTGGGCATGCAGATATCTCTACAACACAGATTTACACACATCTCGACAACGAATATATCTCGGAAGTTCACAAAACATTTCACCCAAGAGCATAAAACACTGAGTCTGTGGGCTGTCACTTGCGACAATTGTGTATCTGCATTGTGACCGGTTGCGAAATGTGTATTTTTGCCCAATACGTTTACGTACTATAGAAAAAACACTATGAGCACACTCACACTCCGATTATTTGTTTCACTTGTTCTTTTTTCGGTAGCTGCTATCACCAGTAGTAAGGCGCAGCTCACGTTCCCCTACGACACAAAACTCGGCATAGATGTGCTTGAAGAAAACAACTTTGCGCCACTCTTAAACAAGCGTGTAGCACTTGTTGCAAATCACACAGCTAGGTCTCGTGATCTGCGCGAAACAGCCAAGATTCTGAGTGACAACCCTCAAATAGACCTTAAACGAGTGCTCTCTCCTGAGCATGGATACTTCACCCTAGGACGCGCCGGAGAACATATCGATTCAGTGCAGGAACTATACGGCGCTGAGTTGTACTCGCTGTATGGCAAGTATCGCAAACCAACAGACTTCATGTTGGACTCCATTGACATTGTCGTGTTCGATGTACAAGACATTGGCGTGCGGGCATATACATATATCTCAACATTGGTCAAGGTCATGGAGGCTTGTGCGGAGTTCGACATTCCACTGATTGTGCTCGATCGCCCCAACCCCATTGGAGGCAATGTTGTTGATGGTGCCGTGTTAGACACAGCTTGGAGCAGCTTTGTAGGCATAGGGCCAATACCTTATGTTCACGGACTCACAGTTGGCGAGATTGCCCTCATGGCCAATGACGGTGGTTGGCTCGGCAGTGCGTTTGACAGTACGGCTTTGCAAGCGGACGTCAGTGTTGTAGCTATGCAACAATGGGAACGATGGATGCGATGGGAGGACACCGGGTTTGAGTGGGTGCCGCCATCACCGCATGTCCCAACGGTAGATGCCGCGCGCGGTGCAGCCGTAACAGGTATTTATGGCGAGTTGAGCCTAGCAAGTATTGGTATAGGGTATACGCTCCCATTTCAACTCTTGGGCAGTCCGGACTTTAATACAGACTTTTACCTGGAAGTATTGCGCAAGCGAAGCTTTCCTGGCATAGAGCTCTTACCCATTTCATTTCGACCTTTTTACGGCAAGTTCAAGAATGAAGACTGTCGCGGACTCTTATTTGGTTTTCATCAGTCACATGAATTTCAACCGTATTCTGCAGGTGTTGAATTGGCACTGACATTGCGACGTGTTCACCCGGAGTTATTCGACTCTACCACTCTACAAGATCGCAATATCACAATGTTTCGCAAAGTGACCGGAAGCGAAGAGTTCTTCACGTTGTTGTATTCAGGAGCAACCGACGACGAAGTACGAATGGAAGCACGACGAGGAGTGCGTGAATTCATGGAGCAACGCCGCCCATTCCTGTTGTATGAATAAGCTTCTATGACACAATCCCAAGACAATGGCACCAACTTCGAAAACGAAGCCACATCACACATGGAGGCTTTGTATCGGTTTGCTTTGAGTTTGACTAGCGATCCCACTTCGGCGTCAGACCTTGTGCAAGAAACATACCTCAAGGCTTTTCGCTTTCGAAGTAGTTTTCAGTCGGGAACTAATATGAAGGCATGGCTGTTCCAAATCCTCAAAAACTCATTCATCAATACGTATCGTCGGAAAAAACGCAGTCCTGTGACTGCCTCTTATGAAAACGTAGCAGACTTTTACGGGTTGGTAAAGAGTGATGGAATCAATCTTGACACTCTCTCAAAACAGCTGTTTGAGCATGCATTTGACGACGAGATAACCCGCGCACTAGATTCATTGAGCGAAGATTTTAGAATGGTCTTGGTGTTGAGTGACATCGAAGATTTTACATACGAAGAAATATCAGAAGTGTTAGAAGTGCCTATTGGAACTGTGCGGTCGCGACTTCACCGCGCCAGACGTAGCCTGCGGAGTATTCTATACAGCTACGCTAAAGAACGAGGAATTTCTGGGAGCAATACATAATATGTCTCAACACAACGAGCACCTAGACGATCAATTCAACAAAGCCCTAAAGCAGCGTTTGTCTTCCTATCGCGACTCGGTTCAAATTCCCGAAGAACTGCGCACTGCAATTCAAGGCATTGCGCTGCAACACAACAAGTCACAAGCAATGAATGGCTCGTCAAAAGTAGTACGCCTGTTCAAAGAGTACACATTTGCTAGTGTAGCCTCAGTGATTGTTATCGCCTCTGTGGCAGTAATATCGGCAATAGATTTTTTCAGCGAATCGAATCTCGACACTATACATGCAGATAAAAATGTGCTCTCTGCTTGGGTAGCACAACAACCATTCGCTGAGAATACGTTGGAATCTGGAACGCTCAGCAACTTGGCATCCTACTTTACTTCGCAAGAACTTGACGTTCGCTCTTCCTCATACGATGAGTTGTTTGATTTTTTTAGGGATCGCGGACTTGAGTGTTCTTCAATTCCAAAACTCAGCAATGTGGATGTGATTGGCGGTCGTATTTCACAAGTGCAAGGTGAAACCGTGGCTCATATTGTACTAAAATCCGCTTCAGGTCACTTCCTCTACATGTGTTCTTTGCCGCGATCCTTGATTCGCGACGATGCCACATCTCTGTCTCCGCACATACAAGCAGGCTTACAACAATACGGTCGTGCGTTCCAATGTAATGGCGACACCTCTGCCTCTATAGCAATTTGGGGAGACAATGTCCGCGTTCACTCCCTTGCTTCATGTATCTCAGTTCAATCTATTCAGGAGTATGTTCCTCGATGAAAGTTTCCCTCAACATTGTTAGATCATTCGCAGTAGCTTCTCTTTCGCTACTCATTTTCACTGCCTGTAGCCAGGAAAATCCAGACGGTGAATCAATTGTTTCAGGCTCAAATGTATATGAAGTGTCAGCAACTGCTAGTGGCTCAACGGCTGACGGTACGGTGGACTTCACCTGGGGTTCGGAAGACGGTACAACAACGTTTCGCGAGTTTGTAGATGGAAAAAAGCATGTTGTGAATATTTGGGGAACCTGGTGTCCACCCTGCCGAAAAGAGTTGCCCGACTTAGTTGAATTTAGCAAGTCAAATAGCGATATTCGCGTTGTAGGTATTGCACTTGAGCGCACAGATGATCCAGTGAAAGGATTACAGGAATTCTGCAATGAATACGGTGTGAGCTATCTCAACGTCACTGGAAAACAAGAAGTATTGCAACCGCTAGTGACACAGTTTGGACGCATTGAAGGCGTGCCAACCACACTATTTTTCAATAGCGATGGCTCGTTGTCGAAGACCATTGTAGGAGCTACAGACTTTGCAACATTTAATCAGCATGCGCAAGAACTTCACTAGCAATTCCGACGACTTTTGTTCCACAATTAGAGAAGGTTAGAATGGCATTTGCCACAGTAGGACAAACCACAGTAAAACGTATCAAATCACTCCACAAATCGAAAAAACGTCAGCGCGAACGCTTGTACTTCATCGAAGGATATCGGCTTGTTGCAGAGGCTTTGGTATCCGATGTTCGCGTCAAAGAGCTCATCTGCACCGAAGATATGCTCGACGCTGAAGTAGTTGAGCGCGCAAGCTCCAAACGGGTTCCTGTTCGCGTTTGTAGCGTCGAACAGTTTCAGGAAATGAGCGACACAGTGAGTCCGCAAGGAATACTAGGTGTAGTTCACATGCCTGAGATTAACGAAGAGGCCATCACCAGCAATGTGCTTGTGCTCGACGGAACATCTGACCCGGGTAATGCAGGCACCATGGTACGCACAGCAGAGTGGTTTGGCTTTACAACTGTCTTGTTCACGACAGATGCGATTGACATGAATAATCCCAAGTTTTTACGTTCAACAATGGGATCTTGTTTTCGCATGGATATTCGCATGGTTGAACGCGAAGACATTCCTTCTCTCCTCCCCAATCACACACTGATCGCAACTGCTCTCGACGGCGAAAATGTTAGTATGGTTGAGAGTGACAAGAAACTAGCTTTGATTATTGGCAGTGAAGCGCATGGTGTTTCTCTAGGACTGTTGGACCAGGCACATGTCCGCGCAACAATTCCAGGCGCAGAAACTACCGAGTCCTTGAATGCAGCTGTTGCAGCTGGTATTTGTATGTATGCATTAACAATTGGCAAGGGGCTCCTGTAAATGCTCAACCTCTCTCCGGGTCCAACCCACATTCCACCGTTTGTTTTGCGGGCCATGAATCAAGCGCCCATGCACCACAAGAGTGCTGAAACCACAGCGGTGTTCGGGAACATATTTAGCACATTGCAACATGTGTATGGCACACAAGAACCTGTTCTCGTGTTTACGGGATCCGGAACACTAGTAGGTGAAATTGCGATTCAACAATTGGCACAACAGTGTTCGTCAGTGCTCACAGTGAGCTCAGGCCGATTTGGACAGCGATGGACGGATCTTTGCCAGCGCTACGGAATGAAGGTGCATTGTGTTGAAGCTCCTTGGGGAGAGCAGCCCAGCCTGCAACAGATTCACAATGCATGTGAGAAGTTTCAGGCGGATGCATTTGTGGTGGTTCACAGCGAAACATCCACTGGGACGTTTCAAGACATCAACGCCATGTGTGAGACCGTGCGAGCTGTGCACCCTGACTGTTTCATGATTGTTGATGCTATCACCTCTGTGCTCGTACATGAATTTCACATGGATGCATGGAATATAGACGTTGTATTGGGGTCAACCCAAAAAGGCTTTGGCAGCCCACCCGGGTTAGGATTTCTTGGTGTTAGCGAGCGATTTGTAAAAGAGTTGAGTCCTACGGCAGGACTATATGGCAACATTCCTCTAGCGATTGAGCAATGGCACGACAGTCAAGTTTCTTTTACCCCCGCACTCCATGTATTGAAAGCGCTGGAACAAGCCTGCGAGTATATTGAACAATATTCAGTTGAACGAATGCAACAGCGCAGTGCATACTTGCGAGATCAGGTACATGCTATCGTTGAGCGCTGCGGACTACAGGTGTTTAGCAAGTCTCCAGCGAATGGAGTCACTGCGGTTCAAATTCCTAACGCCCAAGCAAAACATGTCAAGCACAACTTAGAGCAAAGTGGGATTCTCGTTGGAGGTGGTCAAGATCATCTTGCAGGCGATATCATCAGAATTGGACACATGGGTTTTTGTGAACCCCGACACGTAGCTCAGCTCATTCCAGTCCTATCTCATTGTGCCTCCACTATTGATCTTTCGCCCGATCGCGATGCTCTTATGAAGATTGCAGAAGAGCTTCTTGTTTCACCATTCAACGACCGTTCCATTGAGTAAATTCAACATTGTCGTGAGTTCGCACAATGCCGACAAATTGGCTGAGATGCAAGCAATCCTCTCGTCAGAGGATATGCACCTATTGTCACCGAATTCTGTCAGTTTATTTCCAACTGAAATTGTTGAAGATGGGAGAACGCTAGAAGAGAATGCGTTTATCAAAGCACTTGCTGTTCACAGCGCAACGGGTTTGCCGGTAGTAGCTGACGACACAGGTTTGGAAGTCGAAGCTCTCGACAACAGACCTGGGGTATTCTCAGCAAGATATGCCGGTGAACATGCATCTTATCAAGACAATGTTGAAAAGCTATTGACCGAGCTCGCTGAGCACACAAATCGCAAAGCTCGTTTTCGCACTGTCATCTGTTACCGCGACAATTTGCGAACATTCTTTGCTGAAGGTATTTGCGAAGGCACAATAACAACCGCAGTGCGCGGAAGTCATGGTTTTGGCTATGACCCAGTTTTCATTCCCGAGGGTGAAACACGGACATTCGCAGAAATGTTGGCAGAAGAAAAAGCTCAGCTCTCACATCGCGGCAGAGCGCTAAGAGAATTCGCACGCACGGCCAAA
Organism: bacterium; assembly: GCA_030426285.1. Taxonomy (GTDB): domain Bacteria; phylum Bacteroidota; class Ignavibacteria; order Kapaibacteriales; family UBA7675; genus JAUHYX01. The sequence goes on along the minus strand of JAUHYX010000046.1, from coordinate 6,855 downwards.
CTACTGTTGCTTTATGGACAAGACTGACGACATGTACCTTGTTCAACTCGGTGCCGTTGTTGCAGCCATGGCGCAGTACGACCCGCAACAGTTGAAGTCGGCCTGTGCAACATGTCGTTCAAATGCCGTTCCGGCCGCATTGTTGCATGAAGCAATTGTGCAATCATATTTGTTTTTGGGGTATCCATCTGCACTAGAAGCCCTTATGATTGCAGCCAACACATATGGCGACCAATGGCTTATTCCTTCTGAAAGCCCGTCAGCGGAAAATTTACTTGACACCGGCACTGAAACCGCCTCGAAAGTATATGGTTCAACACTCGACAAGCTCGTGGAAAATGTTGACATGCTTTCGCCATTGCTCAGTTCTCAGATGATACGTGAAGGTTATGGCACTGTGTTGTCGCGTAATACGCTGCCACTGCACAAACGCGAAATTCTCATTTGTATCGTGCTTGCCGAAACTGGTTATGAGCGACAATTGTACTCTCATGTCCGTGGAGCCTTAAGAACAGGTGCAAAGCAACATATTGAAACGACTGTTAGCTTGTGCTGCTCTCACAAGGCGCAACAAAGAGTTAAGACTATTCTGGAGAAACTAACGTGAGAGTGCAATGCGTACTCACATGTTTGCTCGTCTTGGCTCTGCCAAGCCAAGCCAGCGTAGACACCTCTCAGCTCAAGGTTCTTGTGGCCGATCAGTTGTTGCACGGAGCCGGTGTAAGCGTGGCAATTGGGGATTCAAGAAGCAATACTCAGCAATTCATACACAATGAAACGCAACGTCTTGTTCCAGCCTCAGTAACAAAACTGTTCACAACCGCAGCAGCATTGCAGCATTTAGGACCGAATTTCAAGTACCATACTGGGTTCTTTCTCGACGGAATCATTGATGTGAATGGTACGTTGCGAGGCAATGTGTTCGTAAAGGGCAACGGTGATCCAACGCTGGGAGACTCCCTTTTTCCTGAGCAGCACCATGCGATGCGACACTTCGTGGACTCGCTCCAATATTTGGGCATAACCGAATTGCAAGGCAATATCATTGTTGACGACACATATTTTGGTATTGAACCATTTGCACGGGGTTGGGCTTGGGACGATTTGCAATACTCCTACGCTGCACAAGTCAATGGGCTGAACTTCCGCAACAATAGCGTGCGTGTTTCAGTCACCTGCAAGCCTGGAAAACTCGCATCTGTAGACATCCAACCTGATGGCAGTGGAATGCTGTATGAACTGAAAACTGACGAGAACAGTGATAAGGTACACATATCAAGAGAGTTGAATAGTACAGTCATCACAATCACTGTGCCTGAATCTGTTGAGACCGCTTTGGTTGAGCAAGAATTGATTTCAGTTCCAGATGCGTCGAGCTACTTTTTAAGTGTCTTCTCGCACACCTTAGATCGAGCCGGCATTGTTCACAAAGGAGCGCTCGTGACTGCTTCGGAATGGGAAACCACCATTGCATATGAAGAATACACACAGCTGTTTTCGTATCCTTCACCTCCCTTGCAAGACATTGTGAAGGTCGTAAATCACGAGAGTCACAACTTGGCGGCAGACTGTTTAGCACTCACTCTGGTCAGAGAAAAAACAGGCACATGCAGTTGGGACAGTATTACTCCAATATTCAAAGACATTCTCAGCGCAACAGAAACTGATTTTGAGCTCTTTGATGGTTCAGGACTCTCCCGCATGAACAGTGTTTCAGCACAAGATGTAGTTCGTGTGCTAAGCAACATGCAATTAGGAGAACATTTTCAAGCATTCTATTCATCGCTTGCAGCACCTGGCCAAGGAACCCTGAAATATAGATTGCGAGATGCAAACGCCGGTGAAATACGAGCAAAAACTGGCTCCATGACTGCTACAAGTTGTTTGGCTGGGTACTTCACGCCTGCCAGTAAAACTGACAACACCCCAGTTCCTTTTTGTATTCTTATGAACAATGTATCTGCACCATTGTCAAAAGCGCGCATGTTGCAAGATTTGATGTGTTTGTCGTTGTTTTAACACTCACGTGGGAGCAATTGTGCCTATTCTAACCCATTGCTTTTCGTATCTTTGTAGCTATCCTGAACTTCGATGAATAGGTTATGTCAGAACAAAACAACCCGCTAAGTGACGCAGTAAGACTTTTGAGCTTGATGCTGAGACACAAAGTCTTCCTCATAATAACATTTGTACTTACCGCTTCTGCCTCAATTGGCGTAGCGTACTTCATGCTCGATGTACAATATGCGTCTTCAGTTTCGCTACTCCCACCGCAGAGATCATCCGGCGGGCTCGGTGGCCTTATGGGTGGCATTAGCTCCAAGCTTCAAGATTTTGGACTCGGAAGTATTGGAGGAGACGACAACGGCGTGTCACCTATGTTCGTATTCTATTCTCGCGACCTCATTGATACCACCATTCACGAGTTTGATCTGCGTTCTCGTTACGAAATGACAGAAGACAGGATGTCAGATGTGCGCAAGGCATTTCTTGGCAACTATTCGTTTGAAAAAGGTGAGTTTGGCGACTATACATTGTCGGTGTGGGATACGAACAGCGATTCTGCAGCTCTGATTGCCAACTGGATAGTGGATGTTGGTAACAAGAAAGCACAACAGCTTTTTATCCAGGAAGCGAAACGTCATCGCGAGAACTTGGAAGACAAAATTCGATTGAATGAAACTCGCTTACAACAGGCCAATGACTCATTGATAGCATTTATGAATGAGTACCAGATGTTTGAACCAGAGCTTCAAGCAGAAGCTGCTTTGCGCGGTTTGTCTTCACTGAAAGAAGAGATTCTAAAGCTTGAAACGTCTCTTGATTTCTACCGAACTTCCCTCGGAAGCAACGACAAACTCACGTTAGCAATGGAACAGCAGCTTCAAAATCTGAAGGACAAGGAGCGCGACATTATGGGAAAACCCGGTTTTGTGGGAGACTATTCTCTGCCGCAAACTGGCGAGCTAGGTTTGCGTTATGCGCAGTTGCGAACAGATGTTGAAGTGTTTACCCGTATGCGTGCAATTCTCTCTCCTATGTACCAACAGGCAGTGTTGGACGAGTCGTACAAGCTCCCGAGTATGTACATAGCCGAACAGGCCATACCAGCTGACAAAAAAGCTCGTCCAATGCGATCTGCGATAGTGGTGGGGTCAGTCTTTGGTGGATTTGTTCTCAGTTTGCTTTTCTTGGTTGTGCGCGACAGATGGCGTCAAGCCAAACAGCAACATCCTGAGTTGTTCGGAAAAGCCTAACATCTATTCAACAAAAAAGGCAGTCACAAGGACTGCCTTTTCTATAATTCCGCTGGCAATACACTGTTATTTGCCGTTTAGGACATCGCTAAAATCTTCGTCACTAAGCACATAGTGTTCGTTGCAATAGTGGCACACTAGCTCGTTCTGGCCTTTCTTTTGCATGTCGCGAATATCTGCTTTATCGAATGTTGCTAGTTTGCTCTTAAATCTGTCCATTGAACAACGACAGAAAAAGTCTACACGTCGCTTCTTCATTTCTTTCAGCGGCTGTGGTATGACCATTTTCGCTATTTCTTCCGGGTGGAAGTTGTTGATAAGCAACTCTGAAACTTTATTAGACTCAGTCAACGCCTGCACCATCTCCTGCAGCTCTTCGTCAGTCGCCCCTGGCATCGCTTGCACGATGAGTCCACCCGAAGCCTGCACTGAACCATCTTCGGCAATAGCTGTGTCGAGCACAACTGCACTAGCAATCTGTTCAGACTGCTTCAGATAGTGTGCTACATCAGTTGAAATATCACTGCGCAACAACTCAACAGTTCCTGTGACCGGATCTTCCTTTTCATATTGAATGCGGGAAACGCGCAAAACGCCGATTCCGAGTCCGTCACTGAGTTGAACAGATTCGTCAGAATAATCCAAGTCCGCTGCAGGGTGTTTGGCAAATGCTCGCACTTCACCGAGCTGCAGCGCTTCGGCATACAAATATTCAACAGGACCATTTCCCATTGCTTCAACAATGATGCGCTCCTCCCCTTTGAGGAACAACGCCAGGAGGCTGGCGCCAGACATGACCCTTCCGAGCAAAACAGTATTGAGTGGACTCAACCCGTGTTTCGTTCTCGCAGTTTCTACCGACGTAGTGTTGCTAATCACTGCGACGCGAAAGTGTCCATTTTCAGTCATGTATTGGTAAGCGCGGTCGCGCGTTTTGAGAGCTTTTTTCAGTTCCTGTTCGTTCATGCTTTCTTCCGAGACTCTTGTGACAATATCACAAACATAACGAATGTGAGCCCGTTCAAGTGTTTTTGCAATGGCGGAAATAAGTACAGCCCTATCTCGTTACTGTGAGTTGTAACCATTTACACAAGTTGACTGTCTACACTGCGTAGTTGCTGCAAAAGGTTTGAAACAGCAAGAGCAGGCAAGAAAGCAAGCAAGGCGTTATGATGAGGAAAATTGTAGGGAGATTTGCGCTCTATGTAGCGGCATTTCTCGTATCGTTACCAGTGTCCGCACAGATAGCAATTGAGCTGCGAACCAATGTAGATGCTGATAATCCTTCGTGGACGATCAACCAAAAACAGTACCCCATGCAATACTCAGATGTGCGGGTACGCAACGGAGCATCAGTTGTTTCAATTGACAATAGCAATGTTGTCATAAGGGAAAACAACTTAGTCTCTGTTCCGCAATCGGTCTCACCTCCGGATATAGATGGGTGGCAGCGCATCACGTGGGTCTCGCGTTTTACTGGGTCTCGTGGTGCTGATGTGGGTGGAAATCGAGCTGCAATCATTGTCACCCAAAATGGCCAATCAGGCACGTCAACTGCTTTTCATGCAGACACCACCATGCCGTTTATTCGCGTTGTCGGAAATGCCGGATCTCCTGTTTACGATTATGACTTTGGAGACATAGCTGTTGGATCAGACGATTCGGCTCGGTTTGCACTGCAAGCACGGGTTGCAAGAATAAGCAGTCAGGGCTTCGAGCTCCCAGTTCCCGTAGATTCCATTACATTCTCTAACGCGGCCTTTTCATATGTGTGGCGTGACAATTCATGGGCACCGGCTGGTCCGATTCCAAATGCTATTACGAGTCCACTTCGATACGGTTTTGATGTGATTTGCACCCCGCAAGACACTGACCCCATTCAGGCTTTTATGACTGTCCACTACAACAATGGATCAGAATCGGTCATGGCTCTGAGTGCCAATATTCAGCCAGTTGAAGCAATTCCCAACATTCAAGTACTTGAGCCCAATGGCGGAGAGTTGTTTGCACCATGTGAAGAAATTGAAGTCACATGGTCTGGAGCCGTGCCGGGAATCATGGTCAATGTTGAGTATTCTACCGATGGAGGGTTGACTTGGAATCGGATCGATAGAACACTTGACTCTACTACAATGTGGACAATTCCGAATATTTCCTCTGAAAACGTTTCAATTCGGGTACATCAAGAACAGTCTCAAACATTTGACAGAACACTGCGAAGTGGACAACTCTCAGGTATCACAAAATTGGCATACAACAGCGACAATGTGCGCCTGTTGGCGGCTTATGAAGATGGACACATTTCCGAGTGGAACACGACTTCAGAAACTGAGCGTATGTTCAATGTCGTGCCCGGAATGAGAGTCTTCGATATGGCTTACGACACGGACAGTGAATTCTGCTTTGTATCTTGGAATCGCGGTTCTGGAACGGTGTTGACCATTGCCAAGTACGAAATTGCAACTGGTACAGAAGTTCAGTCTATTCAGTTGCCGACCGACATCGACCCAGCTACCATATCAATTGATGTTGCTTCTGGTACTGCTATTGTGCGCGAAGTGTTGAGTCCTATTGTACACCTAGTGAACATGCAGACTGGCAGTAGCGAAACGCTTGCGTTTGACAAGCCAGTTGCAGCAGTGGGTCTCGACAAATTGACGAGTTCACTTACCGTGGCACTATTTGACGGAGAAATTGTTCAATACGACTTTCCGAACCTTACTCAGATTCGGGCTTATCGTGTTGAGAACATACCGTTGATTCATCAACTTGATGTAGGACCGCTCAATGAACTCGTAGCATTTTCTTGCGTGCCTTCAACACCAACACTGTCTACAAGCAATCGCACCGAACTGCATGTCTTTGATCAACAGAGCAACCGCTTGGTGAAATCGAATTTCCAGGCCGGCTCTCCCAGTGTTTCCTTTTCATTGAGTAACACGCGCAGGTGGATTGGCGTTGGCCTTAGTGGCTTCCCGCAAATAGCTCTATGGAATATCGCAACAGACAATGAACTTGAGTCGCTGGGTGGCAATAGTGGTTCTCTAACGGATATGGCCATAAGCCCCAACGGTTACAATATCGCCTCATCTTCTGACGCGACTGACTACAATCTGAAAGTCAAGAGATTCTCCGCACCAGAGTCGGATGAAACCGATGAATACTTTGCGATCAGACAACCGGTTATTGACATAGACACTATTTCGTTCGGTACTGTCTATCTGGGGGAAACTCGCGACACTGTAACGACATCAGAATTGTGCAATGTGGGATCAACCGCCATGATTTTTGATCGCGGTTATATGTACAATGGCTCCTTTGTTCGTTTGGAAGGGAACACTGCATACCCGGATACGCTAACGCCGGGCGAGTGCTCCGAGCGCAGATTCTCATTTGTGGCTGGCGATACTGGTACGATTCAAGATGCATACATTCTGGAATCTTGTACAGAGAATATTAGGCTCCCTTTTTCGGTTAAAGTCTTATACAGGGACCTTACGTTCAATGACGGAACATCAATTGATTTCGGTCGCGTATGTGTAGGTACATATGTTGAGAAGGAAATCACAATACTCACAAATAATGATCCTGTACCACT
>JAUHYX010000045.1 GCA_030426285.1 bacterium | reverse complement strand
CCAGCTTGGATTGTTCCAGACTGAAGATCAGCACACCACATTTTTTCTTCTGGCCTTCGTTGTTCTGCAGCCGGGAAATGTTGAGGGCGAGGTTACTACGCAGTATATCACAAAAATTGTGGCGCCATTGGGCATTCGCGTTTCGAGAATTGCCCGCGGTGTCCCTATTGGTACCGATCTCGAGTACGCAGATGAAGCTACGCTAGCAAGAGCAATTCAAGGGAGAACCTCTATCTCCGAACAGTCTTCGTAAATATATTTTTTAGTCGATTTCACATGGAGAGCAACATTACAGATTTCCCAAAACAAGAGCCGTCCAAAGATGCGTGGTTTGCCAATTGGTTTGATGATGTCTTTTACACCAAATTGTACGGACATCGGGACCAAGAGGAGGCTGAGCGAGCAGTAGAACTGTTCGTGTCAACTTGCGCCCCCAACTTGCCTGCATCTGTACTCGACGTAGGCTGTGGCAGCGGCCGCCACTCCCTTGCTTTGCGCCGTCACGGATTTGAGGTTACAGGACTCGACCTCTCTGCGTCCCTACTCTCACTTGCAAAACAGAATGCAAGTGACTATCCAGATATTGAATGGTTGCGCCAGGATATGCGCCGATCGTTCCCAAACCAGTACGATGCCGTTGCTTCATTTTTCACGAGCTTTGGGTATTTTCAAGATCAGTCGGACGATGAAGTTGTCATTGACAACATGCGAGCTGCGCTCAAACCTCATGGTGTGTTGTTCTTTGACTTTCTCAATGCACACAATGTGCGAAAGTCTATTGTTCCTCGAGATGTGAAAGAAATTGAGGGGATACGCTTCACGCAAGAGCGATCAATAGTAAATGACTGCGTAGTCAAAAATATCACTATCGAGTCTGATCACGGCGTGCAACAACGCACGGAGTCGGTTCGACTGTATACGAAAAAAGATTTGCAAGAGCTGTTTACGTCTCACGGTCTCACAATACAACAGTATATGGGGTCATACAACGGCGATGAGTTTGACGAGCAAAACTCAGACAGACTCATCATGACAATGCGCCTGAGTTAATGCGGTGTATTCAGTTCATAGCGCTGTCTCTCATTATTGCGGGGTGTGATGCTTTTTCAACTCGAACTCCCGAGACACCTGATGAAAATTCGCAAGTGCTAGAACCTGCGACTACTGCTGAAGTATTGTTGAGTAATTTCATTGAGAGTATTCAAACACAAAATACAAATGCATATTCGCAATGTTTTGAACCATCTTCTGCATCATATCGGTTCACACCGGCATCCGATGCAGAGTCTGTTTTGGGTACTGTTTTTCAAACGTGGACAGTTCAACAAGAGTTGGCATGGTTTGACCGTTGGGTCAATGAGTCCGAACTCGGGTTTTCGCCAGTTTTATCAATTGCAACCGATGAACTAACAATCGGTGGTACGCAGTCTGCAGTGCTGGAGTCTGAATATCAATTTGTGACGGGTTCAACCTCTGTTTCGAACACCGACACTGTAGCTGGTACTATGTATTTGACGCTCTCTTCTTCAACAGATGGTTTGTGGTACATCACCGAATGGCGCGATGAAAATACCGTGATAGAGAGATCTTCATGGAGTATGTTGAAAGGGGCACTTAGCAACTAGTGAAGTTTTATGTGATCATATTGTGTGGTGCCTGCCTTCTGTTTTCTTGTACCAATCCATTTGCTCCAGCGCTAGATGATGAAGGTTCGGGGTCAAATTTTTACGGGGACCAAACAACAGTTGAGGGAGTGTTCAAGAATCTGCAGTCTTCGTATTTGTTTGGCGACACCCTCTTGTATGGTTCGCTGCTCGCTGATGAATTCACATTTGTGTACAAGGACTATGAAAACGGCGGCGTTGATGTGTCGTGGGGTCGAGCCGAAGAAATGCTAGCTACCGCCGGACTTTTTCGCAATACGCAAAACCTTGATCTCACGTGGAATGGGGTTGAAATACAGGATGGTGACTCATTGGCACTCAATGTATCGCGAGGCTTCAACTTGGAGGTGGTATATAATCCGGCTGAAATTGACCGCGTGTATGGCCGGATTAAACTGCGTCTTGAACGCGATCAAACTTCAGCCCCATGGATGGTCGTCCGTTGGGAAGATTTGTCGGAGTTTTAGGCATGCCCTCACCTTTGTACAAGTATGGTGTGCACTACCCTAGAGTTGTGTGGTATATGCGCATCAAGCCTGCGCTGTACCGCATTCTCCCTAGCTTTTGGCATAGAAATCGTTCGCATGATGTTCGAAACGTTGCCAATTCAATACCCGCAGCCTTTACCGTGCGAGATCAAGATGTTGCAACGTTGCGAACACTCTTGAAACAACACCTTAGCGCTGAAATAGTCCAGACACAGTCATCTCTTGCACAGTCGCACACGTTCACCGTTCTTAGCTCAAACAGGCTCGACTTTCAGTCACCGTTTGCTTGGCATACAGATCCTGTTTCTGGTCACAACTGGCCCAACAAGAGCCCGTACCACAACATCAACTTTTCCTCTCCCCCGCGTGGTACTGACGTAAAACGGCTGTGGGATGCGGCGCGTTTTCACTGGTTGCATTGGATGTGTTTTGACTATATAGTCCACAAGCAAGAGCAGCTCAAAACCGGTATCGTAGAAGAGCTCAAACACTTTGTAGCTCAAAATCCAGTTGGAAGCGGAATTCACTGGTCGATGCCAATGGAAGTTGGTATTCGAGCTCACAATATCCTTGCAGTATTGAGCTTGCTGCAGTTCGACATTCATGATCGTGACCTAGAAACACTGTTAACATATCTGCACGACCATCTTGTTTATCTCGTGTTTCATCTTGAATATACTAGACATCCCGGCAATCATTTGGACGGCAACCTATTGGGTTTAGCTAGCTTAGGGCGGTTATTTCAAGCTACTTCTATCGGACAAAAAGCACTAGCAATTGCAACAACCCACCTGTCACGTGAATTGAGCCGCCAGGTCTACAACGATGGTGTGACATGGGAAAAGTCTGTTTCGTATCACAGACTCATCATTGAACTTCTGTCTCTCGCTCTTTGGTATTGTCCTGAAAAGGACAACCCAGCGCACGCAGATACATTGTCTAAAGCTCGCGAATTTCTGCGCTCCTCGGCAACGCCATTGGGCCATTCTCCACTGCTGGGTGATGCGGATGATGGAAGAGTTCTGCGTGTGCGCCACAATACGAACTACAATGTTTTGTATGACGGATTGTGCTCTTCTTCTCTGAGAAACTGTAAGAATGTTGCACAAGTCTTTGCGCTCGCATCAAAACCATTCTCCACACCTGCTCGCGCAAAAGAATTGGAGCTTAACAATTTTCCTGAAGGCGGTTTTGTTGTCATCAGTGACGAGCAATTTCACTTTGTGCTTGACGTGGGCGACTACGGAATGAATGGTTGGGGCGGACACGGACACAACGACTGGGGCTCCTTTGCAGTCACGGCCTTTGGGTCACAAATCTTCATTGATTCTGGGACGGGATGCTATACAGAAAACCCAGAATTGCGAGACAGTTTGCGCCGTACAGCTGCTCACAACACAATTAAGGTTCGTCACCTTGAGCACGTTGAATTTGCTGGAATGTGGCGCATAAAAAACGAAGCCCGCAGATACACTCACAAATCAAGCCTTCACAACGGGAATGCAATTGTGTCGGCCACCATGCACGAGTATGAAAAGCGCCTTGGTGTCACTGTAACGCGGAACATAACTGTGAGTAGTAGTCAATCAAACCGCGAGATTCTTGTTCACGATGTGTTGTCACAAACCGACGCTGCGAGAGTGTTTCTGCACCTTGCCGAAGGATTCGAAGTGCATGAACACGCAGAATTGAAACTGCGTGGCAAAATTGGTGATGCGATGGTGATCATAGAAGCAGAGTCTCCCATTCACCTCGAAGATGCCGTGCACTCGCCATCATACGGCGTGACGAGCAAGCACAAGGTTGTATACGCCGATATCGTTGGAACCTCGCACATGCTCAACATTTGCATCGAAAAAGGCACATAGCGCATGTTGCCTTATTCGTCCTTTTTCGACATGCTGAGAGGGTACGTAATTTGTTTGACAAATGTTGATGGATATTCATCATCATCATCAAAACCCAACTCAATATCTCGTCCTTCATACGGCACATACGCCGTTTTAAACACATAGTCCCAAATACTGAGAGTCAGTCCATAGTTCACCCCAAATCGGTGCGAATTCGGTAGTTCTTTCGCGTGGTGCCAGATATGCATTTTGGGATTGTTCAACACATACCGCAATGGTCCGTAGTCCCAGCCAACATTTGCGTGGTTGAGGTGGCCTACTAAAACACCAAACATGTGCACAACGAAAAAGTCCTGTATTCCAAAGCCAATCATGGCCAATGGGATATACTGAATCGTCTTATACACAACCGACTCCATCCAGTGAAAACGCAAATGAGCAGCGAATCCCATCTCTTTTACAGAATGGTGCAGCTTGTGAAATTCCCATAGCCAGGGTACCCGGTGCAACAAACGGTGCACATTCCAATGCACAAAATCAACGACAAGGAACATAAGCAGCAATTGTGCCCAAATTGGCCATGTATCCACTTCTATTGCTACGATATTGGTAATTCCTAGCTGAGCTAATCCGTCATTAAACACCTCTACAGCCACATTTGAAATGGCTGCATACCCCACCAGTGAGAACACAAAGAAATTGAAAAACATGTAGCCGGCATCGAGCCAAAAGTCGCGGCGAAAAGCCCCTTGTTGCTTGCGCCATGGAAGCACAAGCTCTAGCAACCAAACAACAACAGACAATGCGAGCAGCCAATAAAAGTAGTTTGTGAGATCGGGATGCTGAATCTCGTGGAGCAAATAATTCCAATAGCCACGAAAAGAGTCTAACCCAATCGAGATATACGTTTCCAATGAGGTGTTCTTCTGTTATAAATAAGGATCATAACCAGTGTGGAATTTGACGGAAAACAGAAGATTGAATTGGACAAACAAACCATTTTCTTGCATATGAAATATGCTTAGCTTAAATTGCAAATCTCTTACAGCGATCGTCGTTGTGAGAAAAGGAGCAGAGACAGCGTCTCTGTTAATTGAGGTCAAGTTCTGCGCGACTAAGCGTTGCCGAACCCGGTCAGATCGGAAGAAGCAGCCGTAGGTGATTGTTTAGTGCGATGCAGTTTGCTTGGCCTCAATTTTTTTAAACACTTGTTTGTGCCGTTTTTCCTTAAGTTGCGAGCTTAACAGACACCCAAGCAGCATCACGAACCTTATCTACATGGGAAAGGACTCAAAAACGCAACAAGACTCCGGTAGCGTTGCATCTGGCAAAGAAATCATTATTAATTCGACTCTCAATGAGATTCGTGTAGCCCTTACCAACAGGGGCAAACTCGTAGAATTATTCTGGGAACTGCCTGACAAAGAACGCCACATTGGCAATATTTACCTCGGCAAAGTGCAACGCATTGTCCAAGGGATGAATGCGGCATTCATCGACATCGGAATGAAGCAGGACGCGTTTCTGCACTTTTCTGATGTGAGTGAATCTCTCGAAGAAGAAACCCTCTCAATGCTTGGCGAAGACGAATCGCCAGAAGAGGGAGACGAAATCGAAGACTCCGCCGAAGGTGATGAAGAAGAGATAGACGCACCAGAAGTTGATCCAACCGACAAAATCATAGCCGACTACAAAGGCGAGATCAGCGAAAACGCGCAACTCGCTTTGAGACATATCAAAACCTCTGCCGAAGACAACAAGCTTCCGACATTTGATACAAAGCGCAGTGGCAAGGTCACAATCAACCTAAAAGAAGGTCAACCAATAATTGTTCAGGCCACTCGAGAAGCGTATGATCAAAAAGGCATACGAGTTTCGACGCATATTTCAATTCCTGGCCGCTACGTTGTGTTGTGCCCTTTCAACAAAGTGTTGGGCGTTTCTAAGAAGATCTACAATTCAAAAGAGCGCCGACGTTTGCGAAGTACTATTCGCAGAATCTTACCAAGATCCGTTGGTTGTATCGTGCGAACTGAAGCAGAAGGAGCAACAACAACTGCCCTTCGTAAGGACTTGAAACACCTGCTGTCTCTTTGGGCAGATATCGAAAAGATGGTGATTACAGGGGCACCTCCCCTCCTGCTCAATAAAGATGCCGACCTAGCTCGCAGTTTGATCCGAGATTTGTTTAGTGACGACTTCACACGCGTTGTTGTCGACTCGAAAAAACTATTCGATGAGATTATGGAGTATGTTGAGTGGGCATCACCTAAACTGGCCAACAAAATTGTGTACTACAAGGACCCTCAGCCGGTCTTTGCAGCTGCAGGTATAGAAGACCAAGTCAACAATGTGTATAGTCGCACAGTGCAATTACCTAGTGGTGGATCCATTGTGTTTGATCACACAGAAGCGATGGTTATTGTGGACGTTAACTCTGGTCGTTACGCGGAGCGTTCTCAGCAAGAACTAAACTCGCTGAAAACAAACCTGGAAGCTGCCCGAGAAATTGCAACACAGATTCGTCTGCGCGATATCGGTGGTATGGTAGTTATTGACTTTATCGACCTTCTTGATGATCGCAACAAAAAGAAGCTGTATGAAGAAATGCGTAAATCGCTTCGATACGACCGCGCCAAAACAGTTGTCTTCCCGCTTTCACAACTCGGCCTGATGCAAATCACGCGTCAACGCATTCGCAAGAACATCATGCAAATGCTCACGGAACCGTGCAATACTTGTAAGGGTTCTGGCCATGTCCCTAGTAAGCTAGTTGTTATCAATCAAGTCGAGCATTGGTTACGACAGTTCCGTGGTCAGAGCAAAGAATTTAGATTGAGACTTGTTGTGAACCCGAGCGTAGCTTTCCATTTGCAAGAAGGTGATTACAGTCGTCTTACCCGTCTTATGATTCGCTATTTCGTGCAACTGCGTATTGAACCAAACCCGCAGCTTGCCATTACAGAATTCAAGGTGTATTCGGTGCGAACGCAGAAAGAGATTACACGCAAATTTGAACATGTAGGAATGGTGCAGGCATGAAAACACTCAGCATCCTCGGAGCAACAGGTTCAATAGGTACGCAAGCCTTGGATGTAGTAGAGAGATTCCCTGACCGCTGGTGTGTGCGCTGGCTCACGACAAATACACGTGTAGATGAAGTACTGCAACTTGCAGCAAAACATCGCGCCCATGGTGTCGTTATTGCTGATGTTGAGGCCTATGCAAAAATGACATCGAAACACGGGTTTGATGGACAGATCCTTGCAGGTACAGAAGCACTGTTAAACGCTGCTGCAGACACAGCTAATGATATTGTCCTTTCAGCTCTGGTTGGATTCGCAGGTGTTGCACCAACAGTAGCCGCAATTGAAGCGGGAACTGATATAGCGCTGGCCAACAAAGAAACGCTGGTGAGTGCCGGTGAATATATCATGAAGCTTGTTGAGAAGCACAATGTTTCCATGACTCCGGTTGACAGCGAACATTCAGCAATACAGCAGTGTTTGGCTGGTGAGGAACTGAGCATGATTGAACGCTTGATTCTTACGGCAAGTGGAGGTCCCTTCCGCGGTTATTCAGCGGAACAGTTGCAGCATGTGACACTTGAACAGGCTTTGAAGCATCCAAACTGGGATATGGGTGCCAAGATTACGATAGACTCTTCAACCCTCATGAACAAAGGGTTTGAAGTCATCGAGGCGCGCTGGTTGTTCGACATTCCTGGAGATCGCATTGATGTATATGTACACCCGGGTAGTATCGTGCACTCATTTGTTGAATTCAAAGACGGCAGTATGAAAGCCCAGCTAGGGCAACCCGATATGCGTGTTGCCATTCAGTATGCACTGTCATGGCCAGAGAGATTGGCTGCAGACTACCCACGACTCTCACTTGCTGAGATGTCAAACTTGCAGTTCTTTGCCCCCGATACAACCGCTTTTCCTTGCTTAGATTTGGCATTTCAGTGTATGGAAGCTGGCGGGACTGCGGCCACAGTGTTAAACGCTGCCAATGAAATTGCAGTTCATGCGTTTTTGAACAAGCAGATTCAATACAAACATATTGTTCAGACTATTTCAGAAACACTTGCCAATATACAGAGTATACACGCTGCAAGTTTACCTGAGATTGTGGCTGTTGACGCAGAAGCGCGAAGACAGGCCGCGGCCTTTGTGCAGGCTATTTCATAACCGATTATTGACGGATATTTGTTCAGATGGAAAGCATACTTTCATTCCTAACCACAATTTTTGCCTTCATTATTGCCTTGGGCATTCTCGTGGTGATCCACGAGTGGGGACACTACTTTACCGCACGTAGAACTGGTATGAGAACCGATGTGTTCTCTGTTGGTATGGGACGTAGATTGTTTGGCTGGAACAGCAAGCAAGGGTTTACTACCGGACCGTTGCCTGACAATTGGGAGTTTGATGGTACTTGTGACTATCGGCTAGCTCTGGTTCCGATTGGCGGCTATGTAAAAATTGCCGGAATGATTGACGAGAGCTTCGATACCAACCATGTGGAATCTACGCCAGAACCATATGAGTTTCGATCGAAAGGACCATTTGCAAAAGCACTTGTGTTGAGTGCTGGAGTCATTTGCAATTTTATACTAGCAATCGTACTGTTCGCAGGTATCGGTTTCTTTAGTGGCGTGGACACTGTTGAATCAACGACGCTTGGCTATTCTAAGCTAGAGAGTGCCGCTAGTGAAATCGGTCTTCGTGTAGGCGACAACATTACAGCCGTGAATGGCAAGCCGGTAGAACATTGGTTGGATGTACAAGAAAACATTGCACTGTCAAGCGCGAGCCATACCGAACATAGGCTAACGGTACAGCGGGATGGTAACAATCTGGATGTACCATTCACAGCTGAACAAGCAAAAGAGCTTCTCACATCGATAGGTCCAGAAGGGGTCTATGCAGGAGTTGGTGACACGCAAGAAGCCGGATACGAAGCTGGACTGCGTGCCGGAGATACGATATTGTCTATCCAGGGCATGCGCGTTGCAGGTGTTGTGCAGATGACAGATATGATCCAGGCAAATGCTGGCAGTGACATTGCAATTGAGATTGGTCGCGAAGGCGGTCGTGTGTCTATCGTCGCACCAGTACAGGAATCTGGTAAGATTGGATTTGCCACAGCTGAATATGCAAACCGCATCAATGTAGAGTATGGAATGGTAGCATCTCTGGCATATGGCTGGGATCGAACAATTGGATTTAGCAAACTGTTTTTGGGCTCACTGTGGGAAATGATTGTCGGCAAGACATCGGTAAAAGACAATCTAGGCGGCCCAATTATGATTGCAAAGTCAGCTGGCCAATTCTTTGAAATGGGGTTGACTCCATTCATCGTATTTGTGGCAACATTGAGTGTAATTCTCGCAATTATGAACATCCTCCCAATTCCTGCTCTTGACGGAGGTCACTTAGTGTTCGTGATTATTGAGGGAATCTTGAGACGAGAAATTTCTGTGAAAGTGAAAATGAATTTTCAACAATTCGGCGTTCTTGTCTTGCTAGGCTTGATGTTGCTTGTAAGTGTACTTGACATTGGAAAGCTGATTTAGGGACTGAATGAAGATTTTTATCGTAACTCAAGACTTTCCTCCTCAGTCTGGAGGAATCCAAACAACAATGTCTCAATTGGCGACCTCTTTTGGCAACGAAGGACATGAAGTGCATGTATACGCTTCAACTCCAGATGAGTTTTCCGAAGAAGTGTTTGTTGCAAAAAATGTGACCGTGCATCGGTTCCCTAGAGAACGATGGAGAAAGAACAAGTACAGGTACATTTATGATGCTTTTGAGAGCTTAGATCTCTCTGATTCAGTTGTGCTTACCTCGTATTGGAAGCTAAGCATTCCGTTTGTGACGAAGCGAAAATTGCGAGGAGTCCCTGTATATCCTCTTTTCCACGGCTTGGACGCATACCCCGTAGATTTCTTTGGAAAACTGCGCCTCAAGCTTGTGTTGAAACGCTGCACAAGGGCAATCCCCATTAGCAACTTTACGAAGAGTATTTTGCTCAGTATTGTCAACACTAACAAAGCCCATGCTATTGTGTCGGGCGTACTTGAACGGTGTTATCACTACAACGAACCTACACCAGAGTTTCGCAGACAGTACAGTATGGATACCGATAGCCTCCACGTACTTGCATTGGGGCGCTTAGTTCGGCGCAAAGGTTTTGATTATCTTGTTCAAGCTTTGCCTCAGTGTCCTGGCGTAACTCTACACATTGCTGGAAACGGTCCGTTGGGAGAGGAATTGCGAGAATCGGCAAAGGCTCTCAACGTGCAAGACAGGGTGGTGTTTCACGGATTTATCCCCGATGAAGATTTGTCAACACTGTACAGAACGGCAGACGTATATGCAATGCCAAGTAGAAATTTGTATAGAGATTTTGAGGGGCTTGGTCTCACATATCTCGAGGCCGCCGCAGCCGGTACACCCTCTATTGCTGGCAACAACAATGGCTCTGTTGATGCTGTGTTGCATGAGAAAACAGGCCTACGAGTAGATCCTGATTCTGTTGATGCTATTGCCGAAGCGATGAACTTTTTTGTCAATAATCCCGATAAACTGCAAGAGTTTTCCTCACATTGCCAACCATTTGTGGAAGAATTGTCTTGGGCAAAAGTTGGGCGTAGATATCTAAAACTCATAGATGAAACACGCAAAAGCCACGGAAAGTGATCATCGTGTAAATATCCTGTTCGTCAGTTATTTTTCTACGCTGAAAATGGGTGGCCAACGAAGTATGGTCGATCTCATTTCCAACCTCGATAGATCACTTTTCACCCCATTCTGTGTCGTATCTGATGCAGGTGAACTAACGGCTAAGTTGACTGAATTGGACTGTAAGTGGTTTGCCTTTCGCCGCCCTTCATTTAAGCCTAAGAATGCGCTAAAGCTGTTTCGAACTGTTCGTCACATCCAGCAGCTAGTTGCTGAGCACAACATACATATAGTGCACTCAGATTTTGAACGCGATGCGATTCTGTTTGGATACGCTACACGCAAAATGTCTACGAAGGCAATTTGGCATTGCCGAGTTGCAGGTTCCAACAAGCACGACAACCTCGCTGTGAGGCTTTCTGATGACGTAGTTTGTATTTCCAAGGGAGTTGTTGCTCGCATAGAAGCTGCGAAAACTTCTGCATCTACCCATGTTATTTACAATGGAGTCAATACCAATCTGTTTACTCCAACAACCTCCCAAGTAGACTCTCCATATTTGCGCCTTGGTGGGTCTAATTTAGCCGATCGAGTCGTGTTGTTTGTAGGACAACTCAAGCGAGGAAAAGGGATTTTTGAGTTGCTCGAGTGTGCAAAACGTCAACCCGAAAGTCTATTCGTCTTCATAGGTTCGTACGTTATCCAGACCGATAAAAATGAATTCAAACAGCAGACATCTGGCGTAGACAATGTTTACGTGATCCCGCAACAAGACAACATTGTTCCGTGGATGCAACATGCGCGTACACTCGTGTTGCCTTCCCACGAAGGGGTTGAGGGAATGGGAAGAGTCTTGTTTGAGGCTATGGCATGTGGCATTCCCGTGATTGGGTCAGATACGTCTGGGGTTCGTGAAGCATTGGATGAGCGTTGTGGGAAGCTCGTTCCGGAAAGAGATGTTGACGCGTTACATGCCGCAATTCATGATATTGTGAATGCTGACTCTGAAGTTTATGAATCTATGTCCGTCGCAGCACGCAACCGAGCTACAGAAGTGTTCGCCAGCGAAGTTCACGCTACCAAAGTAATGGCATTGTACAACGAAATGGTACGCACATGAACGTCTTGTTTTCTAGTTTCTACAGTCATGCTCGTATGGGTGGACAGCGAAGCATGTTGCAGTTGATACAGCACTTGGATAGAGACAAGGTAACTCCGATTGTACTCTTGCCGGGGAAAGGCGAATTGTCAGACATATTAGATACGCTTAACGTAAAGTGGTTGGCCTACTCTATACCTGGCTTTAAGTTGCCCAACATGTTGAAACTGCTTAGAGTCATTCGCGCACTAAAACAGTTGTGCAGGACAAACAACATCGACCTTATTCATGCAGACCATGACAAACACATGTTTGCCCTTACATACGTAGCTAAAGCTCTCAACATCCCAACAGTTTATCATGCGCGCGTATCTTCCCACCGAAAGTATGACAGGTTGCTGGCCAGACGAGTGAACCACATTGTAGCCATTTCAAAAGGGGTTCTACCCCGTTTTTCGGAAGTACCCGCACATCGCATGTCTGTTATTTTTAACGGATACGACCCTGAAGTTTGTTTTCCGACCAACAATGGTTCACCGGTCTTCTTTGAATCTTTTCTTGCAGGCAGTAAGCATTGTTCTGTGTTTGTGTTTGCAGGTCAACTTAAACGCGAGAAAGGTGTGTTTGACATCCTAGATGCCTTGGCTTTGTTGCCAACGCGTGTTCAAGATACTGTGCGAGTTGTATTCTGCGGTAAGGAATCATTACCTGGTGGCGAGCAGGAGATTCTACAGCATTGCATCAATTGCGGTGTCGACCATCTCTGTACTTTTGTTGGTCAGAGGCCAGATGTTGCCGAGTTTTTCAGAAACGCCACGGCCGTCTTGTTTCCGTCGCATGAGGGTGCTGAAGGCATGGGACGCGTACCATTTGAAGCAATGGCATGTGGTGCTCCGGTTATAGGAACTAATATTTCAGGTGTTAACGAAGTAGTTACCCACGACACTGGAATTGTTGTTGAAGAGCAGCACCCAAAGCAGCTCGCTGATGCAATGGAGTTATTAGCAAACAATCCAGAACTTCGCAAGCAGCTCAGCTCAAAAGCTCAAAAATGGGCGCAAAACACCTTTACCATCGACCGCCACGTCGAACAGATGACGAGTCTGTTTGAACGACTGCAGCGTACTTCCTAAGAACTTGACAAAGCGCTTTGAAGTCTTTTTGCAAGGGAGCTTCAAACGCGAGCCTCTCTCCTGTTGTTGGATGATCAAAAGCTATTCGGTGTGCATGGAGTGTTTGCCGAGACATGAGTGGGCGTTCATCTTCATTTTTGGCTACATTGAAACGCCTTTTCACAGAACTCACCATAAACTCAGACCTGTTGCCATACTGCGAGTCTATAAACAACGGATGTCCGATTGCTTTTGCATGTACGCGTATTTGATGCTGGCGTCCGCTGTGTAAAACACATGTTGCGAGAAAGGCATGCTTAAACTGTTCTACGATGCTAAAATCCGTTCTACTTGGCTTGCCGCTGACACTAGCGCGCATGAGACCTAGGTGACGCGGATCAATTTCAATTGGGATGTCGACGATCAACGGATCATCTTCAAAATGCGGTGTGCCTTCGAGCAGTGCATAATACACTTTCTCAACCGAGCGGCTACCAAACTGTTCTTGTAGGTTCGTTTGTGCTTGTTGATTGCGGGCTGCGACAACTACACCGGAGGTTTCTCGATCCAAACGATGCACAACAAATGCTTCACCGTATTGCATCCGCATCATGTCTCTCAAATTTGGCAAGCTTTGATCAAACCTGTCTGGAATACTCAGCAATGGAGCAGGCTTATTGACTACGATAATGTCTGCATCAACGTACAGTTCTTGCAATTTATTCTTCATATTCTCGGAGTCCTACTCGGTTGCAAAGTTTTCGAGTCTAACCAAAACTGGGCAGTGATCAGACAGTTTGCGCCTATCTTGCGCAGAATAATTTTCATACATGCTAAACTGCATGTGTGTGAGATCTTGACGGTTTTCGTCGACAAGCGAAGTTGATACATATACGTGATCAATACCGTACTGATACTTGGGGTTGCAAGACTCTAAATCGCTAGTAGCACACACGAGTTGTTCGCATGACTCAAGTGCCATTAGTGTTGGTGTAGCTGGGTCGACAGGACTGTCATTAAAGTCACCCACAACGATAACATCTTCATCGATAGCACTTGTTGTTTCCTGTACCCACTGACACAATGACTGAGACTGACGGGCGCGTATGGTGTACGAACGAGCGCGTAGGCTGGCAGTCGAATCGTACCTTGATGTCGACTTAAAATGTATGCTCATGACAACAGCGTCGCGACCGCGATACGTCACATGGGCGGCTAGTCCTGCTCGCAAGCGTCGGTTCCCGACCTGCAATTCTGGGACTTCCCATGTGCTATCACATCTAACGTCATTCCTTACCAGCAAAGCACATCTCTGCGCTCCACTCTCGGCTATATACGGTGTATACGGTACGTTCCTACACTCTTCCAGCAACCACTGCAACGCGGCTTCATTCTCTATTTCTTGGAGCCCCCAGACTTCTGGCTGCAACTCTTCTAGAATGGAAGCTAACTGTCGTACATGTTTCGCCTCTCTCTTGACTCTATCTCTCTCGCCGTCTCCCAGCCACTTGATGTTGAAAGAGCCAACTACGAACGCAGGATCATTGTCAACAAACTCTTCAGAAGAGCGTTGTTGTTGGGGTTCACTTGCCCCCTCACGCTCACTGCCACCACCGCTGCAACTGACAATTAGAAGGGCAACACAATACATAACAATCGTATACAACCAGCTCCTGCGCATCAGCTCCCTGGTTTGAGAAATGCTTTCACTATGTTTCCAGCCATTTCCGGATTTTCTTTAAGTCTGCGAACCGAGTATCCATACCAGTCTTTACCGAATGGAACGTATACCCTTACTTTGTGCCCGAGTCGCAACAACTCGCGCCGCTTGCTTTCTCGCACACCCAACAACATCTGAAATTCGTACTTGTCACTCGGAATATCATGCGTTTCGATATAGTCCATGGCATAATGCAACAATACGTCGTCATGTGTTGCTATACCGGTGTAAATACCATTTTCAAGTAAAAGTGAAAGCAGGCGTTTGTAGTTTGCCTGTATCTCTTCCCGCGTTTGAAATGCGTGCTCTGGACTCTCTTTGTAGATCCCTTTACACAAACGCACAGAAGTTTTTTTATCTGCTAGACTCAAGATATCGTCTTCAGTGCGTCGCAAATAGGCTTGAAACACAAGTCCAATTCTCGCTCCGTATTCGTCGTATAGGTCGTTGTACAAGTCAATCGTACGTTGTGTATACGGTGTGTTCTCCATGTCGAAACGCACGAAAATGTCGTGTTTGCGTGCCGCATCGAGAATTGCCTTCACATTGTTCTTGCAGAAGTCATAGTCAATATCTAGCCCCAGAGATGTCAACTTCAGCGACACGCCGGACTGAACACCACTTGAGTGTATGGCTTGCACCACGCTGATCACACCATTCACTTCGTGCTCAACCTGTGCGCGACTTGTTACAAACTCACCTAGCATATCAACGGTACAAACGCAGCCACAGCTATTCAGCATTTTGACTGCATTCATGGCATCGAATACATTTTCGCCAGCGATATACTTCGATGCTACAACTCTTACTAAAGATCTAGGAATGTAAGGGAGCAGACGCGAAATAAACCCGTTAAACATAGTTGTCACCCCCCCCGGTCAAACGGACTCGGAAGAATAACGTTGAGAAACCTGTGGAATAAGGTAGTCAATCAAAGCCGATTTCAATCCGAACTGCGGCTTCCAATCCCAATCTCTGCGAGCAGCGCTATCGTCAATGTTTGCGGGCCATGAATCGACAATTCGCTGTCGTGCCTCGTTGACTGAATACTTCACTACTGCTGCAGGATAATGTGTATTGAGTACTTCTGCAAACTCACCAGCTGTTGGAGCAAATGACGTGACATTATACACTCTTTGACGCAACCTCGATTCTTCGGCCTCACTGAGTTGTATGAGAGAGTCTATGGCGTCTGGCATGACCATAAATGGAATCTGCGTGTCTGGACGTACAAAGCACGAATACGTACTTCCCGATGCTGCGGCATGCAGCATTTCTGGGATGAAATCACTTGTGCCACCAGTTGGTACCGTGTGGGCAGAAATCAATCCGGGAAAGCGCAACGATCGAAAGTCAACTCTTCCTTCAGGCTTCGATTCTGCCAATGAATTGAAGTTTGTACTGTAATATGTTCCCACCTGCTCACAGTACAATTTGTTCACGCCATACATTGTTATCGGGTTCAAGAAACGGTGCTCTGGAACGCACGGAGCTTGAAACTTCTCTGGGATAGACGTCAACCCATAAACCGCTATGCTACTCGGAAAGACAAACACAACAGTATTGTGATTTCTTTCGGCAATAGTTCGCGACACTTCCAACAGCCCCATGGTGCCGTTGACATTGACATTGTGTGCAAGCAAAGGGTTCTTTTCTGCAGATGTTGACAACAGAGCTGCTAGGTGAAACACAACGTCTATGTTGTGCTGTTCCAATTGCTGTAAAACCTCTTTTGAGGTGATGTCGCCCGTAATAGAAACGTCTACCTTAGCCGCGATATCGGAAGAAAGAGGATGTAAGTCAAGAGCGAGAATAGTGGTGTTATCCTGCGCGAGTCGATTAATTAAACCGTGTCCAATTTCTCCATTGGCTCCGGTGACAAGAATTGTTTTCATTCGCATTCCAAAATGAGTCTTCAGTCAAAGAGTACTGAATGTAATACAACTGTTGACAGAGCTAAAATGCCGAGCATCCAGCAAAGCCGAAGCCGCAAATTACACAACTGTAACATCCTAAAAAAGGAGTCCTTGTATAGAGCTACAATATCAAATTGGAAGGCGATCCAAAAATGCAATCAGTTTAGCCTCGATCTCCTCAAACGAAGATTGTAGAACAGATGTTGAAGCCACATAGACATCTGAAATTGAAGAAAGTGGTAACCACTTGCCGGCCTGTTTTGATGTAGATGAATACATAGAGAAAACTGGCGTGTCGAAAAGGCTACAGAGATGAACAACTCCTGTGTCTGGAGTCAAGACTGCCGCTGCATTGCGAATCAGATACGCTAGATCAATCTGAGTCTTTCTCTTTGAGTCAAAAGCTACTTTTGACTCAAGACTTGCCTTTTGTGCAATTTTCTGAAGGCGCTCAACATCCTCAGGCAACCCAGTAACAACTATAGTTCTCGACGCCTTCTCCAACACTAGGCGCAACGTTCCAACAAATACATCCTCGTTCCATTGATTGGCCGACGCACCAGCAGACGCGTTTATAAGAATGTTTTGTAGAACGTTGGGCACAACATTCAATGAAGTTGCAGGGTAGTTGTCTTTCAGACTAGCCAACAACGTCGAACCAACGGTACCCGGAATAGGTCCCAACGATAAACCAAAAGCCGTGCACACAGCTCCCATCATCGCTATCCAGTGGTTCTCTTCGCGTTGTTTGATGTCACATACTGAAAAGTACTCTCGATACTTGTCTCCTCGCCAAGGAGTAATTGTGATGGCTTTGCGTTTTCCAGCAATTGCACTTACTAGGAGACTCTCAGTTGTTTTATTCATCACCCCACAGAGAATTGCATCGTACTCATTGTGTCTTAGTGTATATGCACAACGAGCCAAAGAACCTAGACTGCGATCCTTAACTTCAAACACCTGATTGACCCAAGCTAGATGTTTCACGATACCTGCATTGGAGCAAGAGGCCAAGACGTCAATAGTCACGTTGGGCATGCATTGATGCAGCCAATACAAAGCGGGCAATGTTGTAATCATATCACCCAGTTTGTCGTATCTCAATACCAAGATTCTGATTTCGGAGAGCTGTGACAGTGT
>JAUHYX010000285.1 GCA_030426285.1 bacterium | reverse complement strand
TCCAAAGAGTGCTACAGAAGAACCACCAAGACCGAAGCCAGACAAAATTTCCATTAGAATCAGTTCACGTCCATCTCCAGTAGGTACAATGTTGTCAAAGACGACATATACAAGTACTAGACCAACAACGGCAAGACCTGTGAGTCCGAATCCCATCACGGCACCACTGCGGAACGCGATGTTGAATGACTCGCGCAAGCTCTTGCGAGCAGCTGTGGCAGTGCGAACATTACCGATTGTTGCGATGCGCATTCCGATAAAACCAGAGACAACTGAAATTCCAGCACCAACTAAAAAGCTGATAGCTGAGTACAAACCAAACGGTACATCAAATGCATGGCTGCCTTCATCAAGCTGAACAGTGAATAAAATGAGGACGGCAAAAATAACCATAAACAAACCAAGCGTTCTGTACTCACGCTTGAGAAATGCCATTGCACCTTCAGCAATCGCATCTGAAATCTCTTTGAGTTTGCTTACCTCTTCATCTGAGGCTGCGCCATCTGAAATGGCAACAGAAGACACCTGCTTGCCAAATACTACAGCAACCAAGAGGGCAATAACTCCCAACCCGGCAATAATTAACGTCATATCCATGGATGTTCCGTTGGATGTGAAAAAAATATATACGATTTATAGCTTCTGCGTTGGTGCGTGTTGCATCTTGTTGATTTAACTCGCATATTTGCGGGCTCCAAAAACAAGTACGGACTCTTAGCTCAGTTGGTTAGAGCGCTACGTTGACATCGTAGAGGTCACTGGTTCGAATCCTGTAGAGTCCACACACACAAGCCCTCTTTCACGAGGGCTTTTTTTATTTTCGCACATTGTAATTGAAGGTCTGCTTGCCCAATCCAAGTATCGCTTGTTGAGCGAAAATAAAGCTACAAAGATAGTGAAAAATGACGTTACTCTTTAATAAGTTTTACCGATGCGAGCGCACTTCCCGTCTCATCCGTAAAGACAACCATATATGTTCCAGCGCTTTGGGTGTGCAAGGAAAGTTGATGGAGAGGTGTGGAACTTTGCTTTCTCTGTACAACATCTCCTGTGACAGCAAAGACAACGTAGCCAAAAACAGTGCTCTCTGAAGAAATACTCGCTGTGTTTTTCACTGGATTTGGGTACACTGAAACACTGCGTTGAGACACTTCAGGAACAGAGATTGGTCCTGTGATCACTTCGAGATTTCCGTTTTCGTCAAAAGGATTCGACCACTTTGGATTTGTGTAGAGGTCCGATCCTGTGAGCGTACGCAAAAAGGCTTTTACGTCGGTGCGCTCTTGGTCTGTCATGTGAAGTTTTTGGTAGTTGCCTTGACGGCGCAATCGACCATCGATGAGATTTTCATCAAAGCCTGCTGGGATATTCGCGCCAACATCATTGTAGTGGTCCAACACGTCATCGAGCGTTTCAGCTTGACCGGTGTGAAAGAACTGACCATTCACTTCTCCCTGCGGGTTCACTAGATCTCTGAGAGCAGGAGCGCGATGAACGTCTGTGTCTAGTTTCGTTCCACTGCCGTCATCGGTGGCGTCAAACACTATTCCGTTTGAGAGCATGCGGGTGTCTGCATCAAATGTTGGCGGTATGTGGCAACCGGCGCATCCAAAGCCACCAGAAACACGATTGCCGTCGTCGTCGAGATTTACCGGATTCAAGAACATCATTTTGCCGCGGTGTTCTGAATCCGATGCATTGAAAAAGCGCGCACGATGGTTGGGGGCTTGGGCTCTGCCGATATCAAAAGGAGAGTCAAATGACTGTATGCTGCGAATAAATTGTGCAAGTGCGAATTGTACATGTTCTTCGTCAAGCGTTTCAGTGCCAAATGCGTGCTCAGCTAGAATTGGATAATACTCAGTGTTATTGATTTTCGTGAGCACCTCGGAGAAATCGGGATCGCCGTTCTCACCGCTAAATCCGAGTTCGAAATGGTCGCGAATGGGCATTGTTGTTTGTTTTTCCAATGTTTCTGCCCGCAAATCCCAGAAAAATGCGTCGCCGATAGAAAACCTCGGGTTTACCAAACGCATGGCATGCCGAGCTGTCAAACCATTGGCACCCTGGCTCAGTCGGGCTGTATCGCCAAAGCCGTGTGATTGATGGTGACAAGATGCACAAGAGGTTGAGTTGTTCACGGACAGCTTTTTGTCGTAGAATAAAACGCGGCCAAGTGTTGCCCCTGCATCTGTGATAACATTGCCTTGCTGATTGTCAAACTGAATGTACTCGGGCACTGGCTGATTTGCGTAGTTAAACATGTTGCTCAGGTCGAGTGGTGCAGATAGGGCCACTGCAACTCCCAGGACAACAGCAGATAGGATGATTTTGGTCTTCATAACTCCTCCGAAAGAACCGTTGAAAAACTCCCACGAAAAGCTCCGAGCTTGCTAGATCACTCTCACTTGACCAGACGCACACTCAGGCATATTTAAAACAAAAGAGGACGTCATGTGACGTCCTCTAAAAAGATCAACAAGTGTATGTACAATTGGTTACACTGTGCTTATCCAATTGCGCCTTTCAACGCTTCTGTTGTCATTGCCTTTGGTCGCACAATTGGGCTGAGCAAAGATCTGTTCAACACAATTTGTGAGCTGATTCCCAGCGCGCGCGCCACACCGAACATCACTGTATAATACGTGTACTCAGTGAGACCGTAGTGGTGCAATAGTGAACCAGATGCCGCATCCACATTTGGCCACGGGTT
This sequence comes from bacterium, assembly GCA_030426285.1. Taxonomy (GTDB): domain Bacteria; phylum Bacteroidota; class Ignavibacteria; order Kapaibacteriales; family UBA7675; genus JAUHYX01. Next base: position 606 of record JAUHYX010000285.1, on the reverse strand, counting down.
GGTTGCCTTTCCATGTTCTTGCAACACGCCTGGAACAATTTTGAACAATTGCTCTACAGTGCGGAAAATTTCATCGTCTGCGCAGTTCTCTTTTCCAAAGTTATAGAACGCCGTGAAACGAGGGTCAGTGACGCGCAATACTGCGTGACCAAAACCAGGAATAACTTGACGGTTGTTCAAGCGGTTCCATGTGAAATCTTTCATTTGTTGCTCTGTAGGCACGCCTTTGAATTCGTCGCGCACAGAGATCACAAACTTCAGGCACTCTTGATTTGCCAAGCCGTGCAGTGGTCCAGCTAGACCATTAAGTCCTGCAGGGAACGCGTAGAAGATGTCAGAAAGCGCTGATCCAACCGTATGCGCAGTAAATGCCGAAACATTGCCACCACCGTGGTCACTATGCAATACGAGATACATTTTGATGAGCTCAGCAAACTTGCCTTCAGGATCATCTACACCGAGCATGTAGGCAAAGTTTGAACCCCAGTCCAAGTCTTCACGTGGTGCAATGCGTTCGCCTTTGTTATAGCGCATGCGGTAGATGGCCGCTGCAATTGTAGTGATGCGCGAAAGCAACAAGAAGGAATCGTCGAGCATGTGTTCCCA
>JAUHYX010000044.1 GCA_030426285.1 bacterium | reverse complement strand
TCTATTGTACACCGGGCCTGAAAAATAATTTCTCCATCATCATATATTTCATTTACCCTGTGGATGGTTATCCCCGAATCCGGCTCATTATTACTATAAACGGCCCTGTGAACATTCATTCCATACATGCCCTGACCACCGTGAAGTGGCAATAGTGCTGGATGCGTGTTGATGATTCGCTTGTGGTAGTGAGCCACAACCCGCGCTGGAATCTTTTTCATAAACCCAGCTAGAGCAATCATCTCTACACCTCGCTTGTCGAGCTCCTTCATCAGTGCATCAGCATAATCGTCTTCTTCGGGATGTGTAACACTGCTGATGTGAAACTGCGGAATGTCGTAACAAGCCGCAATTTCCATGGCTCCACACGTTGAGTTGTTGCTAACCATGAGCACAACTTCATACGGTGAACCTACACGTAAAGATTCTTGAATGAGTAGTTCGGCGTTGCTTCCTCTTCCGGATGCAAACAGGGCGACATTCACGCGGCGCATGTGTTCCTCTTGATTAAAACTGCTCAACAATATACGGGAATGAACCGAGTAAAATCAACCCATTATCCATTTTGTGGCTGCCAAACTTCTGGCAACACACAATCCCAAGGAAACTTGAATTCATCGGCAGGGTCATACGGGTGTGACTGAACGTTCACGACGATTGTCTCAGGCTGCGAAAGTGCCTTCCAACCATGCATTACTCCCGGCGGAATAAGGATGAGTTGCGGACTTTGCGTTCCTGTGATAAACGAGTTCACATGTCCAAACGTAGGTGAATCTGGGCGAATATCTACACACACTACCTGTAGCTTGCCGCGTGTAACTGTGAACTGGTCGGTGTGAATTTCGTGCAAATGCCAGCACTTGGTAACACCGTAATCAGTAGCAGACTGATAAATGTGTTGTGGCTGAACCAATGGTGAGTTCTCCATCCAAGGAGCACTCCACAGCTCGATCACATCTCCGCGCCCGTCAACAATCGGGCGCAAGGGTTTAACGAAGACTCCATCAATAGTGGAGTCTCCGAAAAAACAATGTTTGACAGTGTAATCGATTGACTGTAGAAAGTCGATAGTTGCTTCTGAAGGACGCATTAGTCTTTCATTCTCCATCCTTTTTCTTCAATCGCGAATACCCACGCAATAACTTTGCCTGGGGTAATCGTTTCGAAGAAGTCCCAGTACTCACGAGTAAAAATATGTCTTGAGCTCGTGTCTTCTATAGGAATGGCATTGGTTTCGTCCATAATCCGCTGGAACCTTTTTTGCCATGACACGAAGTTGGACGGGCGCAAATCAATCCACCCTTCTTCACACCATGTATCAACATTTTCTGGCGTCATCGGCAATTCGCGTTCGCCGCGGTATGGTGGAATTTTAACATCTTCCCCGCGCAAATACTTCTTGCCGTCGCTCAGTAAAATAGCGACTCCAATACTCAACATTTCGGCACGCAGTTTGGCTCGCGTTTTGAGCAAGGCTTCTGCTGCAGCTGAGATATCTTCTGGTTTTGCGTCAATCACACCTTGCGGACTCTCGCAAATATGCTTCAGCAAAAATGCTTCAAACAAAAGCTTTGAGAGGCGCGGAGGTCCAAGCATTTCGAATGCAATAGAATCAACTCCGTGCTCTTGTTCCAATTTTGCGAGAGTTCGAATCGCCGATTCTCGCAACACTCCTGCGCGGTAGCTCGGCTCGAGAACTGAACTGTCTAGTGCGTGCAGCACGTCATGACCTGAATTGCCACCGCGAAGTTCTTGTATTGCAGCCTCTGCAATGTCTTCCGGACGTACAAGCTCCATCTGCCCTGCTGCACTGATTGCTTCAAATTCTCCACGCGAGAAAATGCCATTTTCACCGGTATCGATAAATGCGGCCTCTAAGTTTGAGCCCAATTGCTCTACACCTGCATATGTATCGAGAACAAAGGTTCCTGCCGCGTCGAGTGCGTCTTCAAACGGCATATCAACCAGTGGGATCGGCTGTCCGCGTCGCAACACTTCACCAAAGGCAATGCGCTTCCAAGCTATGGTAGCAGTTGGCTTGATCTCTTTTGTCAGTGGTGCATCCGGCGTGCGTGCCATCAAAAAGAGAAGTAACGTGTGTGCGCCGGCGACACTTGATTTCGACAACAACACGCGGCTCGGTCGCTCTTCACTGTGCGTGTACGGAATATTGAGCCCCATGCCACCTGTACCAGAAGTACCGATCTTTAAGTACGATGTGGTGCCCATTTCGACGAGGGACTTGTACAAAATTTGCACGTGGCGGATCAGCTGCGGAATATAGTTACTAGCCAACAGCGTTTCTACGGTTCTGCGCTGCAAATTGCCAGCGCGCAACTCTTTGAGCACCTCGCGCGCGCCAGTATAAATGTCTTGATATGCAATTGCTGTAGCAGTGTTGATACAGTCGATAACTGCATCAGGCTTATGCTCGGCAACAGTTTGGTACAATGCAGACTTGTGCAAGAGGGCATCGTCTAACTCATCTATAACATCTGTGACAAGCCCCAAGCGGGTTTCGTCGTCACCTAACAGCTCGGCTCGAGACATATTTTTCCAATCTTCGCGCACAAACAAGTTGCCCCACACGGGTACGAACATATCCGATGGTTGCTCCGGGTATTCTTTGCGCATTTGTTCAACGGCTTGCTTGGCTTCGTGCTCAAACAGAGAAGTGATAATTAGCCGATTGGGATTAAAACGCATGAGTTCGCGACAAATCGCAGAACCAACGAGTCCGAATCCACCTAGAACCATAATTGATTTGCCTTTGATGTCCATATCGCCTGCTGTTGGGTTAAAAAAACTTGTTGTTGTACAGAACCGCAAAGATACAAATTTGTGCTGAGATGCTTAGCTGGCTACGCTCCCAAGTTAGGGCGAATCCAAGCCGAAACCTCCTCTACCGTCATGCCCTTGCGGTGCGCATAGTCCTGCACTTGCTCTTGGTTCACTGTGCCAACATTGAAATAGCGCGCATCTGGATGTGCGAAATACAACCCACTTACGGATGCAGCAGGCATCATTGCAAACGACTCGGTCAACTTCATTTTGGCGTGCTTGCCTGCCAACAACAACTCAAAAATTGTCTCTTTCTCTGAGTGATCTGGGCATGCGGGATATCCGGCAGCTGGACGGATCCCGACGTATTTTTCGCGAATGAGTTCATTGTTTGTTAGCTGCTCGTCTGATGCATATCCCCAGTAAATCTTGCGCACAATTTCGTGCAAGTACTCAGCAAAGGCTTCTGCTAGTCTGTCGGCCAATGCTTTGACAATCAGAGCGCTGTAGTCATCGTGATCTTGCTCAAATTTCTCAACCAATTTCTCAATGCGCAGTCCAGACGTCACTGCAAAAGCGCCGATATAGTCTTTGACGCCTGAGTCGACCGGTGCAATGAAGTCCGACAAGCAATAGTTGTGCGAGGTACTTGACCGCTGTGTTTGTTGTCGCAAGAAATGCAGTGTTGTGAAGACTTCTGTGCGCTCATCGTCAGTGTAAATATGTACATCGTCTCCATCACTATTTGCTGGAAAGAGTCCAACTACACCTTTTGCACGCAGAAGTCGTTTTTTCACAATCGACCCGAGCAATGTTTGTGCATCTTCAAACAACTTAGTGGCCTCTGTGCCAACTACCTCATCACTGAGAATATCTGGATATACACCTTTTAGTTCCCATGTTCTAAAAAACGGTGTCCAGTCGATGTATTCTACAAGTGCATCTAGGGGCATATCCTTGAAGATCGTAAGCCCGGGATGTGCGGGTTCAACTATATGTTGCTCCGACCAATCACATGTGTACTTGTTGGCTCTCGCGACGGAAACATCTAACATCTGTTTGGTTTTGCTCTTAGCCGAATACGCTTCACGAACCGAAGCGTATTCCTGTTTTGTTTTTTTCACTAGCTCATCGCGTGACGAACCGAGTAGTGCAGAAGTAACAGGAACTGAACGACTTGCATCAAGTACATGTATTACCGGGCCGCTGTACACGGTGTCAATCTTCACAGCCGTATGAACGCGACTGGTGGTAGCGCCGCCAATCAACAACGGCATTGTCATGCCTCGCCGCTCCATTTCCGCGGCAACATGTACCATTTCATCGAGCGATGGTGTAATCAAACCACTGAGCCCCACAATGTCTGCGCCCCATGCTTCTGCCTCATCAAGAATAGTTTCTGCAGCGACCATTACTCCGAGATCCTTCACCTCGAAGTTGTTGCAGCCGAGCACAACCCCAACAATATTCTTGCCAATATCGTGAACATCGCCTTTGACTGTTGCGAGCAACACTTTGCCGGCAGATTGGGCAGCGCCATCTTCTTTTTCAGCTTCGATAAATGGGATGAGGTGCGCTACAGCTTTTTTCATAACTCGTGCGCTGCGAACAACTTGCGGGAGGAACATTTTTCCCGCGCCAAAAAGATCTCCAACAACATTCATTCCGTCCATCAACGGACCTTCAATCACATGCAGTGGTCGTTCTGCTTGCTGACGAGCCTCTTCCGTATCGTCAAGAATGTACTCTGTAATGCCTTTCACTAGAGCATGAGAAAGCCTGTTGTGAACAGATTCAGATCGCCACTCTTGCACCTGCAATTCTCGCTCTTCACCAACGATGGTTTCGGCAAGCGCAGTTAGCCTGTCTGTAGCGTCTTCACGTCTGTCAAAAATCACATCTTCAACATGTTCTAGCAGCTCTGGATTGATATCGGCATAGACACCGAGTTGCCCGGCGTTCACAATCCCCATATCCATACCGCGCTGAATAGCATGGTACAGGAACGCAGTGTGCATTGCTTCGCGAACAGGCTCATTGCCTCGGTACGAAAACGATAGATTGCTCACCCCGCCACTTACACTTGCACATGGCAACTCGCGTTTTATCCATTCAACCGTGCGCAGGAAGTCTATGGCATATGTTCGGTGCTCGTCAATTCCCGTTGCAACTGTGAGGATATTTGGATCAAATACAATGTCTTCTGCTGGAAACCCAATCCCAGTTAGGAGATCATACACGCGTTTACAAATCTCGATGCGTCTTTCATACGTATCTGCCTGTCCTCGTTCGTCGAATGCCATGACAACCACAGCAGCCCCAAATTTCTGAATCTCTTTTGCATGATCGAGGAATTCTGCTTCGCCCTCTTTCAATGAAATTGAATTCACAAAGCTCTTGCCTTGCACACACTTCAAGCCCGCGTGCAAGATCTCCCATCGCGAGGAATCTATCATCACTGGCACTCGAGCAATGTCTGGATCCGCTGCGGCCAGATGCAAAAACTTTTGCATACACTCTACGCCGTCAAGCAAACCGTCGTCCATGTTGACATCGATAACTTGAGCCCCATTCTCAACTTGCTGGCGTGCAACCGACAACGCTTCCTCATACGCTTCAGAGCGTATAAGTCGCGCAAATTTCTTCGAACCACTAACATTCGTGCGCTCACCAATATTCACGAAGTTCACATTTGGTCTCAACTCCAGCTGCTCCAAACCTGATACGCGCAATCGCTGCGGTTGCGGCTGTGGTTCACGCACCACTGCGGCACTTGCAGCCTCTGCAATGGCGCGAATATGGTCTGGCGTGGTGCCACAACAACCACCAACAATATTCAACATACCTTCTTGCAAGTACTGTGCGAGCACTTCAGACATTGACTCAGGCGTCTGGTCGTATCCACCCATTTCATTGGGCAAGCCAGCATTTGGATACAGGCTTGTGTAAACAGGAGCAATTGTGGAAAGTTCGTGAATATATGGCCGCATTTGCTCGGGTCCGAGAGCACAGTTCAGGCCAATACTCAATAGCCCAGGAGTGTGAGCCAGTGATGTAAAAAATGCGGCTGTAGTTTGTCCAGACAGCGTTCGGCCCGAGAGATCGACAATTGTGCCGGAAATCATCACTGGATGCACAACTCCAGTGTTCTCAAACACAGTACTAACAGCATACACTGCTGCCTTAGCATTCAATGTGTCAAACACGGTTTCGATGAGGAGGATGTCGACGCCTCCATCGAGCAGAGCTTCTATTTGCTCTGTATATGCAGCGACCAGCTCATCAAACGTTACCGCGCGATAGCCCGGGTCGTTAACATCTGGACTCATGCTGGCTGCTCTTGTTGTCGGACCAATAGCACCGGCAACAAAGACAACTCGCTCAGGGTTGCTCTCCATCGCTGCGTCGGCAGCCTGCCGTGCCAACACAGCAGAATCGTAGTTGATGTCGCGAACAGCAGATTGTAGGTTGTAGTCAGCTTGCGAGACAGTATTTGCGCTAAATGTATTTGTCTCAATGATATCGGCACCGGCTGCGATATACAGGTCGTGAACCTCGCGAATGATGTCCGGGCGCGTGATCGAGAGCAAGTCATTGTTGCCCTTTAGGGAATCGGGGTGTGTTGCAAATCGCGAACCGCGAAAGTCATCTTCGGTCAATGAATGGCGTTGAATCATTGTTCCCATCGCGCCGTCCATAACCAAAACACGGTGCTTCAAGATACTGTTCAGTTGCTCAAAAACTGGAGAATTCTGCATGCTGTAAACGCCACAATTTGTTCGTGCAAATCCTCGAACTTACACAAAACAAATGACCTTCAAGAATAGCGAAAACCACTCATACTATAACTGGGATTGATTCGTCTTGTGTTTCCTTATAGTGTATCTATGTCGGTCGGCCTTTTTCGAAGGCGTCACGTACCGGCGTTTTATGTCATGACTAGAATTGGGATGGATCGCGAATGAGCGCATTGCAATCACCTGAACGCGAGTTCTTTTCAGAACGACACAATGGTCCTCAACCTCAAGAAATCTCTGAAATGTTGGAGACTGTGGGTGCCGAGACACTCGAAGAACTCATCGAGCAAACTGTTCCCTTGGGTATTCACAGGTATACGCTGGCCGACTTTGATGAGCCCGTTGGCGAAGCTGAATTCTTGCGTACGATGCGCGGACTGGCTTCGAAGAACAAAGTGTTCAGAAACTATATTGGACTCGGATACAACAACACAATCATCCCAAAAGTTGTGTTGCGCAATATTCTCGAAAACCCAGGTTGGTATACTCAATACACGCCGTATCAGGCTGAAATTTCGCAAGGACGCCTCGAAGCCCTGCTGAATTTTCAGACACTCATCAGCGATCTAACAGGTCTGCCAGTTGCAAATGCCTCGTTGCTAGACGAAGCAACTGCGGCTGCCGAAGCCATGTCTTTGATGTATGCCGGGCGCACAAAAGAAGCGAAGAAAGAAAAACGCAATGTGTTGTTTGTGGACACAAACATGTTTCCTCAAACTGCTGATGTATTGCGCACCCGTGCCGAAGCAATCGACATTGAGCTAAAGTTTGGCGAGGTGGACAATGTAGACTGGACGGGCGTTTTTGGAGCAATTGTACAGAATCCTGCCGGTGATGGCAGTATTCGCGACCTCACTTCTTTCTGCGACAGTGCACATCAACACGGTGCTCTCGTAACTGTTGTTACTGATATCATGAGCATGGTGATCATGAAGTCGCCAGCAGAAATGGGTGCGGATGTTGCAGTTGGATACACGCAGCGATTCGGTGTGCCTATGGGATTTGGAGGTCCAGCAGCGGCATTCTTTGCAACACGTGAAGACTTCAAGCGCAACATGCCTGGTCGCATTATCGGTATGTCTGTTGATAGAACAGGACAACCGGCATTGCGTATGGCACTACAAACGCGTGAGCAACACATTCGCAGAGACAAAGCCACAAGCAACATTTGTACCGCCCAGGTTCTGCTTGCTATCATGACCTCGATGTATGCTGTGTACCACGGTCCACGTCGACTCAAGGCCATCGCTACAACAATTCATCGCCGCGCCAGTTTGCTCGCCGATACGCTCGAGCGAGAAGGCATTGAACTCACACACCAAGAATTTTTTGACACAGTTGGTTTCAAAGTCAAAGACGCAGAGCTCGTTCAGGAAAAAGCTCTTGAACACCGCATGAACTTCCGTTATATCGACGATGAAACTGTCAGCATTTCTGTTGATGAAACTACGCTGCAGGAGCACATCGACGAGATGTTGGTGGTTCTTGAAGAGGCTGGTGAACTCGAAGACTACGATTGTGTAGAAGAAACAACCTGGCACATTCCACAACATCTGCAGCGCACTTCTGAAATTCTCACTCACCCAGTATTCTCAATGCATCACTCCGAAACGGAAATGCTGCGATATATGAAGCGTCTTGAGAACAAAGATTTGTCGCTGACGCTATCAATGATTCCGCTAGGCTCTTGCACAATGAAGCTCAATGCCACAACGGAACTGTTGCCAATCACATGGCCTGAGTTCTCGGAGATACACCCATTTGCTCCTGCTGACCAGCGTGCCGGATACGACGAGCTGTTCGAGCGATTGGAACATGCTTTGTGCGTGATCACAGGTTTTGACGCGATTTCACTGCAACCGAACTCAGGCGCACAAGGTGAATTTGCCGGACTCATGGCGATTCGCAATTACCACATCGCCAATGGAAATGGGCACCGCGATGTGGCCTTGATCCCGAGTTCAGCTCACGGCACAAACCCAGCAAGTGCTATAATGGCAGGTATGAAGGTTGTGGTTGTGAAATGCGACAACGATGGCAATATCGACATAGAGGACCTGAGAGCTAAAGCAGAAAAACATTCCGAAAATCTCGCTGCGTTGATGGTAACGTATCCGTCAACTCACGGCGTTTTCGAAGAAACTATCCGCGATATTTGTATTAGCGTTCAACGACATGGTGGACGTGTGTACATGGACGGAGCAAACATGAATGCCCAAGTGGGTGTAACATCACCAAGAACAATTGGTGCCGATGTTTGCCACCTCAACCTGCACAAAACATTTGCTATTCCTCACGGCGGTGGAGGCCCAGGTGTTGGCCCAATTGGCGTTACTGCCGAACTTGCCCCATACCTGCCCGGCCACTCAGTTGTAGACAATGGTCGTAACGGTAATGCTGTAACTGCAGCTCCTTGGGGTTCGGCAGGGGTGTTACCAATATCATACGCCTACATTACAATGATGGGCAAAGTTGGATTGTGGGAAGCAACGAGCATTGCGATACTCAATGCCAACTACCTGAAGAAGAAGCTCGAGGGAGCCTACGACGTGCTCTACGTAGGAAAAAATGGTCGCGTTGCACACGAAATGATTTTAGACACACGACCGTTTAAGACGAGCGCAGGAATCGAGGTTGAGGATATTGCCAAGCGGTTGATGGACTATGGTTTCCATGCGCCAACTGTGTCTTTCCCCGTCCCAGGCACACTCATGGTTGAGCCAACAGAGAGTGAGAATAAGGTTGAGCTCGACAGATTTATTACCGCGATGCTCTCAATTCGTGAAGAAATTCGCGAAATCGAAGAAGGCACATATCCGCGCGAAGACAATGTACTCAAGAACGCACCACACACGGTACATGAAATTACCGGAGATGTGTGGGAGCACTCTTATTCGAGAAGCAAAGCTGCGTGGCCAGTGACTGGCCTCCGCGATCACAAGTTTTGGCCATCGGTAGCACGTGTAAACAATACACAAGGCGATCGCAATCTCATCTGCACATGTCCTCCAATCGAGGCATATGTTGAAGACGTTGAAGGCTGAGAAGCATACTTGTAAGAGTTGAGACTTCTACCGCAAACGAAAAAGCCCCGTAGTGCTAAGCATTACGGGGCTTTTTATTGCAGATTGACCTAATTCTTTATCCGAGAAATGAGCTGTACATCCACACGAGCTTTTCTTGTTCGCGAATATAGTCACTCATCAGTGCATTTGTTCCTTCATCATCGCACTCACCAGATAACTCAAGAATGGCGCGCTGACGTACAATAACAGTTTCAAATGCGTGCAACACATGCTGAACAGCTTCAGTGCCGTCGCTCACATTTGTTGCTTCTTTCAATTTTGCCGTTTTCAAATAATCTGTGTAGCTGTGAAGTGGCGTGAACCCAAGTGTGAGAATACGTTCTGCAATCTCATCATTTTTCAACTGCAGATCTGTGTACAATTCTTCAAACTTAGCGTGAAGTTCAAAGAATTTTTCGCCCTTAATATTCCAGTGAAAGCCGCGAACATTGATGTAAAACATCTGATAGTCCGCCAAGAGCAAATTGAGTTCGTGCGCTAACTGTTTGGCTTTTTCAGCATCCAATCCGATTCGAGTGTGTATACTCATACTTCCTCAGTGTTTATTGATGTAGAATATGTTTTCAAACCAGTGCGCTTTGAGAATTACGACGAGAACATGCCTGTAAAATTGTCTTTTGTGCTATTCAACAGCGTACAGGATGGGCTTCGAAGGAGAAGCATCCGATTCGATTGCGGCAATTTGAAACTGCAGGATATAACGTCCATCTGCAACACTTTCATGTAGGTACACCATCTCAGTTATGGTCTTACTCGACTGAGTCTGCGGGTACTGCCAAAACTCGTGATGCGCAAGCAAAGCACCATTGTCGACTTCGGGATCAACACTTGGTAAATCCACGAGCAAGTGCTCATATCCAAGCTCATGAATAAGGCGCATGGCGTCGATATCTATAAACCCTGGATGATTGCCTGAATACTTCTGTGTGAGCTTTGCATCACTATTTGGTAGTGTTCGAATGACCAACGCTTGCCCCAATGTGGCAATGCCTTGTAGTGCAGCTTCGAGATCGGACCGGCGTACACTTTTGTTGGGGGACCCTTCATACGGAACAAGTGGAACCGTGATAACATCGGTTGTGTACACAAAGTGTTTCAGCACACTGTTGATAGTAATTTTCTCAAGGGCAATGTGACCAACACACTCAGTGTGCGTTCCGTTGCCGTGAGGATTCAAGAAGATATTCTCACAGTTCACCGGACCGCCATCAATTCGACTTCCGATAAATTCTTCAACCTGAAACGGCTGATAACTCGGCGCGGGTAGGTCAAATGCATTGACGCATGATTCTCCCGCGAGCAGAGGAATAGAAATATCGATTGGACTTGAGAAGTCTATAGTAACTAGACCCTGTGGAGTTTCAATTTGGGCTTTCATGTACGTTCAAAATCAATAGTTGGAACAGCATCAATAAGTGTCTTAGTGTATTGTTGGTTGGGTGAGTCTAAAATTGCGTGTACATCACCCGATTCTACAATTCTCCCTTTGTGCATAACAGACACGGTGTCGCACATAAAGCGAACCACACTCAAGTCGTGCGTAATAAACAGCATACTTACTTGCAGCTCGTCGCGCAGATCCTTTAGGACATTTAATACTTGAGCCTGTACAGAAACGTCCAGTGCAGATACACTCTCATCACAGATAAGCAATTCTGGTTGAACAATAAGAGAGCGAGCGATACAAATTCGCTGGCGTTGGCCACCAGAAAACTGAAACGGGTATTTTGAAAGTGAAGACAACGGCATGCCAGTGAGTTCAAGAATATTCTTGATTGCAACATCTCGTGTTTTGTCGTCTATTCCGTGAACTCGCGCGACTTCATAGAGTGTTTCTCCAATGGTGAGTCTCGGATTCAATGAGCCATACGGATCTTGAAAGATGAGCTGAACCTTCGATTGATATTCGCGTGCATTGGTGCGAAGGAAATCTCTGACTTCGCGTTCACCAAAAGTAATGCTACCACCTGAATATGGCAGCAAACCTACAACCGCTTTGCCAACCGTCGTTTTCCCGCAGCCAGATTCGCCAACAATTCCGTGTATTTGAGCTTTATCTATTGACATCGAAACACTGTGCACAACCGGTATTTCAGCTCTCTTCCAAAAGAGATTCGAAGGTTTGGGATACGATACCTGAATATTGGCCACCGACAAGAGTTGATTAGTTGAAGCTTTCTGTTTTTCAGAATGTGCGTTATCTGTTGAGTGCACATGATCTAGACCAGACATGAATCTCTCAATAGTTGGCAAGCGATGCACCTTGTGTTTCAAACTCGGTCGGCATGCCATCAGCCCCTTGGTGTATGTGTGTTGCGGGCTTGTGAGGACGTTCTTTGTTTCGCCAGACTCTACAATGCGTCCTTGTTGCATCACATACACGCGATCGCACAATTCAGCTATAACTCCGAGGTCATGCGAAATAAACAGAACCGAAAGATCACGTTGTTGCACCAGAGAGCGCAATATTTCAAGTATTGACTTCTGTACTGTCACATCAAGTGCAGTGGTTGGCTCGTCTGCGATGAGTAAACGCGGATTCGAAGCCAACGCCAATGCAATCATTACGCGCTGTTTTTGTCCACCAGAAAGCTGATGCGGGTACTTTCTTCCAATATTCTCTGGGTCGGGCAATTGCACATCGCGAAACAACTGCACCACGGCTTTGATTGGATCTTCGCTACTGTCGTCTCCACCCATTTCCAGCGCTTCGAGTACTTGTTTTTCGACGCGAATAACAGGGTTGAGCGATGTCATTGGTTCTTGAAAAATCATGCCGATCTCATGTGCCCGAACTTGGCGTTTGGCCTCCTCATCGGCTTCAATCATATTCACCACATCACCATTCTTGCGTGTGATGTAAACCGCACCAGACGCCTGAGCAGCACTCGGAAGTAGTCCAATTGCCGACAACGACGTCAGTGATTTTCCAGAACCCGATTCTCCCACGACTCCAACAATCTCGCCAGGCGCGACGGCGAGATATACCTGCTGAACAGCCGGGTTGGCTTGATGTGGAAACGCAATTGTCAAGTCTTCTATCTTTAGCATACAGCAAACTAAGGAATTCAGCGATCAGTTTTGTTGTGCGGCGCAGTTGCAACGGAATCATTTTCTAGCTTCAGTACTCCGCGCGGACATACGGACGAGCATATTCCACAGCCCACACATGAAGCGCGCGTAAAATCTTCCCCTTTTTGTGCATAAGCCCTTACGTCGATTCCCATCTCACAATATGTTGAGCAATTGCCACAACTCATACATTGGTCGCCATTTACTGTGATGCGAAAGCGCGATGCTTTACGCTGGAACAACCCGAGGATAGCCGCCATCGGACAGCCAAAGCGGCACCAGACTCGCGAACCCATTATTGGGTAGAAACCAACTCCAATTACTCCACTAAATGCTGCTCCAATCGCAAACCCGTAAAACGTTCGCAACGAACGACTAAAAGCAAAAGAATATTCTGCGGGATTGACATATTCGAGTATCACCAGCACCGTCATAACCGTCACAAGAACGAGTACTGAATAAATCATCCAGCGTTCGATTTTCCACGAGGTCATGCTTTTGTCTGAGAGATGGCGGTACGGGTCGCCCACGGTTTCTGCCAATCCACCACAACCGCACACCCAGCTGCAATACCAGCGCTTGCCGAAGAAATAGGTCAACACAGGAATGCCTATGACAATCATAGCAATCCCCCAATACAGCATGAACTCACCCAATGTCAGGCCAGCAAAAAATGGAGTGCTTTCACTGGTGAGTTTGTTCAAGTGCCAGCTATAGAAAAAGTCGTAGTCCAAAGGCCAAACATTCTTGAAGTCGAAATACGGCTTTTGCAGAGCTTCCAATACGGCTGGAATAGCAAAAGCAAAAACAGTTTGAAACGCCATGACGGATAATGTGCGTATGATCTGATATCGATTGTGCCGATTCCGGCCAATAAAGCGCAGCCCCATTACGAGGATGGCAATTGTATACAGCAAGCCGTAAAAGAACCATCTGTCAGCTGGCATGCCTCGCAAGGTATACGATACTGGGTCGGCCGCCTGTACCATGTACTGCAGAGTATCCGGGAACCAATACAAAAGCACATAAAAAAGAGTGAGTACTATGCCCATCAACCACCCGACAGCACCTCTATTTTTTGAAGAAGCGAACATCGTTCCGTCGTTCTTAACACCTGCCAAACCGCCGAATGCCGACGTTGCAACGAGCAATCCACCGACAGTAGCAACACCGATACTCAACAAAGAGAACAGAATAGGTGAGTCTACAAACACGCCCACACTGCCAGCACAAAACATCACCAATCCAAAAACAAACAGGGCAACACCTGTTGCGTTTTTCTGCATAAACACTGAGGCATAGAATGAGGATGTAGACTGCTGTAAAGGCATTGCTGTTTTCCTATTTCACAGGGATGAGTTTTGACCAGAATGAGTTTTTTCTCTTTGGCACTGGTATGGGATCAGTTGCTCTAGCATTGTACGATAACACAATATCGGGGACAACATCTGTGCTGAATTCAGGGTCAAATAGGGCAGAACTCAATTGCTGAACGACAAGTCGTAGCGATGCGCCATCTGCTATCCATTGTTCGCACACTTTGTGTCGCAATCGAATTCCCAAACTGTTAAAACCGGTGACTCTGCGCTGGTCGTCAAATGCGATTCGCAAGCACTTTTCTGTATTTCTACACTGCCAGAACAGCGAAGTAGAATCAGTCGATGTAGCTGGTACCTGCCCATAAGTATGATAATCCAATTCCATGAACTTGGCAGAATTATACCAAATACCACGTTCGTATAGTTGATTTGCATCACAAATGTTTTGCGCTGCTACTATCCCTTGGTTTTTACCGGTGTACCAGAGTTGTTCTACGACGCCACGTGTTTGGCCGGGAAGCAATATTTCAGCGCAGTCTCCCACGGCATATACATTTGGAATATTGGTCTGTAAATATTGGTTTACCAACACACCGCGACCACAGTCAATGTTGGACTGTTCGGCCAAATCAGTATTGGGATGCACTCCAGCTGTCAAACCTACAAAGGAACAGGAAATTTTTTCGCCGTCCTTTGTTCGAACACCAACTGCGACATTGTTTGTATCGGTTCTAATCTCTGCAAGTTCTGTTTGCAGGCGCAGGTCAACGCCGTGTTTACCAATGTGTCTCGACACCAATTGCGCCTCTTCTTTTGGCAGTACATTGTTCCAGTACTCGGCTTCACGTACAAGAAACGTGACCTCAATTCCTCTGCTCAAAAGCATTTCACACATTTCAATGCCAATGAGTCCTCCTCCCACAATCACAGCGCGATCACATTCGGCAGTGGACGTCTCCATGCTTTCGATATCCTGCAATGTGTAGAGACCCTGCACGTTTTTGGCATCCTGACCTGGCCAGCCAAACTTGTTCACAGAAGAACCCGTTGCGAGAACAAGATGCGTGTAGGTTTTTGTTGCACCTGATGCGAGCGTGACTGTTTGTATTTCTGTATCGCACGACACCACTGTATCATGTACCAACTCTATGCGGTTTTTCGCCCAAAAATCTGCTGGGTACGGCATGACATCTGACCACTGCATGTGTCCCATATATAGATACATGAGTGCTGGACGCGAGTAGTGGTATTGCGACTCACGAGATATAACAGTGATACTTGCACTAGAATCTCGCTTGCGCAACTCACGAGCACAAGTAATTCCGGCGACGCCGTTTCCAATGATAACTACGTTTTTCAACTCCAACTCTCAATGATAGTGGCGGAATCGCAAACAGTACACATGTTTACAATGCTACCGGTAAATACACCGTGAACGTACTACCTTGTCCTTTGCCTTTACTATGCGGAACAACTTTTCCGCCGTAGTGTTCTGCCATAACTGCCGCTATGGCCAGACTCACCCCAGTACCCTCGGAGTGACCCATAATATCGTCAACAAAAAACGGTTCCAACAATGCTTTTGCATGTTGGGGATCAAACCCAACCCCTGTATCTGAAATTGCAACAACATAATCACCGTGTTGTTTCGCTATATCGATAGTCAAGCCAAGGGGCTCTCCTCCGAACTTCAAGGCGTTGCGTATCAACGGATCGAAGATCATCGACAGCACATGCTCGGGTACCAAAACCATACAGGCCTCCTCTCCCACTCCATCTACAAACACATCCGAGCGATCACCACCTGGAAGTGCATCGATAAGAACGCTCTTCACACATGTAACAATACAGCTCGGCTCAGAGAAATCCGGTGCATGCGACAATGCTCGTACATATTTCTCGGCACCCAAACTCAAACGGTGCAAGCGCTCGGTGCTCTCAACCGAAGCCGAAATAATTTCGGCTGTGTCCTCAAGCAAATCATCTTGCACTTCGGGCACATGCCGCAACAACAATAGTCCGGAAATCGGGGTTCGCAGTTCATGTGTCAGGAAGTGGAGAAACGTGGTTTTTGCTTTATCTAAATGCGACAGTTTTTCATGGGCGTCACGTAACTCGTTCAATGTCGATTGCAACCGAGAGGAGAGAATATTAACAGATATTATGAGCTCGCTGGTTTCATCTGGCAACAATTGGACGCTTTTCGGGATGGTAACATTCCTACTGAAGTTGGATTCGGTTAGTGCTTGCACAGCTCTGTTCACCCGGTTGATTGGGCGGCCTATCAACAATCCCACAAACAGACCTACTACAACAGCTCCAGAAATGCCCAGGAAGCGAATTTCATTCATCGATTCATAAACCCGTTGTGTTTGTTGCATCAAGTCGTGCGCGGTCAAATCAACCTCCAACACCGCAACAACTGTACCAGCAGAGTCCATGATTGGCGCCATCCCCGAGATCCAATCGCCGTTGTCGTCGGAATACACATCTGTCGCAATCGAGACCTTCTCGTGAACAACATCGTTGAACTGCGCAAGCACAGTGGAATCCCGAAAATAGTGCATGTGTCCTGAAAACGGCTCTGGGTGCGACATCACACCAAAGCAGGCTGAATCTCCCCCCAGCGGAACCAGGGTATACCAATGTTCCTTAAAGCTTGCAGCATTGCGAAGACTCATAAGCTTGTGAGCCGCCAGCTGAAAGGCTGCATTTGTGTCGGAGATGCCCAACAGCGCTTGATTGTGCAATTCACCGGGAATGATGCAAGCGGCCATGGCTGCTCTGTGCTGCAGGTCTTCGCGGATAACGCGATGGGTTTCACTCAGTTGCTCTTCGATCGAAAAGCGGACAACGAGCTCAGTGGTCGCGATCACAACAAGGATTGTTGCGAAAGCCACTTTTACCCACAATCGTTTGAATAGAGACAAGAAAGCCATAGATCACCAAATGTGCGCTGAGGAGCCCAAATAATACAAAAGTCGCGAGTAATAGTAGGCACGAGATTGTGCCGGAGGAAAAAAAATGGAATCGACCAACTTATTACGTAAATTCGGCACATTGAAAAGAAGCGATATTACTCACCATTTGATGTGGAGAAAACATGCAAAATCCTGACAATATTCTCGTACCGTTAGACATGTCCGAAGCTGCGCTCGAGGCTCTTGAGTACGCGGTGTACATGGCTAAAAGTTCTAATTCTACACTGCACCTAGTGTACGTGGTTGAACCAGTAACGTTCCCATCGGCACTTGGCGACTACCGAGAGTTCAAAACAGCGATGAAGGACAGTGGTGGAACATATCTGGCCCAAATGGTTGCCGACAAAGTTCCGGCAGATGTAAAATCCAAAACTGTCGTAATGGCAGATGATGACAGAGCTTCAAAAAACATCATTGAGTATGCTAAGACCAATGACATAGATTTGATTTGCCTCACTACTCACGGCCAAGGCAAACTCGAACACTTTTTGTTTGGGAGCACAGCTGAGCGCGTCATAACACAGACCCCATGCCCAGTGTTAATTATCCCAACGAGAACGAAATAACAAAACGGTTTAAAAGAACTCCGGGACACAACTTTTGCAGTTAGTGTCCCGGAAATCCCACACCATGAAAACATTTTCTCTGTCTCTAGTACAAAGATATATGTGTGACTGTTTGCAAGCGATGATGTTTGTCATGCATCGGCATGACAAATGTCAGAAACTGCAATTTTCTATTTATGAATTCGGGCTTTAGCGTGTGCTTGGTCGTGGTCATCGATGGGTTCTATGTGTGTTATTACACTTATATCCCGTCCAATAGTGTCCTTCAACTGCACTTCAATAGTTGTGACAATTCGATGAGCTTCGACTATAGACATAGAATCTGGAACAGAAATGTGAAAGTCCACATGTAATGTAGAACCAGAACGGCGATGTCGCAAAGCATGCCAATGAGTATTTGGCGGACAAATATTGTTCAATTGTTCTGTTAGCATTTCTTGGTCTTCAGGTAGCGAAACATCCATGAGTC
>JAUHYX010000284.1 GCA_030426285.1 bacterium | reverse complement strand
ACTTTTCATTGGAGAGCTTTTTCTCAGTGCCCTTGACGAGACCCTGCAAACGCTGAATTTCTTTTTCAATGCGCTGCACTTCTTCGTCAATATCAATAATACCGGCCAACTCAACAAACACCTGCACGTCGTCGAGAACAACTGCAACAAACCCGTCCGGTCTCTTCGTGGATTCGGTAACTGTTGTGTCCTGCAATCGCGCCAACCCTTCTAGGAGGTGTGCATACTCTTGTGTGAGCTGTGAAATAGCAGGTTGTACAGTGCTCACGAGGGCCTTTGGCTTTTCATGCGGTGGTACATTCATGGTTCCTCGCAAGGCGCGAACCTTTTCGACCATTTGCATGATAATCTCAAAATCTGCTTTAACGTCGGACGCCTCCAACTCGATGTACTCCGGCGCAGATTCTACGCTAATCATGCCTTCGCCGAATTCCAATCGATTCCACAGTTCTTCGGTCAAGAACGGCATAACTGGGTGCAACAACTTGAGAGTTCTGCGGAAAATATCAAATGCAAAGTTGATGAGTTTGCGTTTTTGCTCAGAAGACTCGAGCTTGAAGCTCTTTAACTTCACAATCTCTACATACCAGCTACAGAAATCACTCCAAATAAAGTCGTACAAATGACGAGCGTATTCGTGAAGTTTGTAGTCGTCGAGCGCTTTTGTAGCGAGCTTGAGAGTGTTGTTGTATCGCTGGGCTATCCACTCATCGGCAAGGTCAAGATTTTCTGGAAGATCTGCTGTCTCATAATCTGCTTCTGAGCGCTTCATATCTAGGAATCTTGCAGCATTCCAGATCTTGTTGGCAAAATTGCGCCCGATCTCCATCGTGGCAATGTCTTGTGTTTTCTTGTTCACTTCCAAGCGGATGTCTTGCCCGATTGGAGCCGAATAAATCACCGTAAACCTCACGGCGTCAGCGCCGTACTTGCCAATAATTTCAAGCGGATCAGGAGAGTTGCCGAGCGATTTCGACATTTTGCGTCCTTGCGCGTCGCGAATCAAACTCGTGAAGTACACATCTTTGAAAGGAATTCGCCCTTTGAACTTGAGCGATGCCATGATCATTCTAGCGACCCAGAAGAAAATGATGTCGGGCGCTGTGACCAACAGGTCAGATGGCAACCACGTCTTCATTTCTTCAGTTTCGTCCTCGCCATCTACCAACCAGTTCATCGTTGTCATCGGCCAGATCCAAGAGCTAAACCACGTGTCTAGAACGTCTTCATCTTGGCGCAAAGCTCCCTGGTAGTTGCCGAGTTTCTGACGGGCTTCATCTTCGTTTCGCGCAGCGGTGAACTGTCCATCTTCGGTGTAATACACCGGAATTCTGTGCCCCCACCACAATTGCCGAGAGATACACCAATCGCGAATATTGGTCATCCAATGTTCGTATGTCTTTGTCCAATGTGACGGGTAAAAATTAATTTCACCATTGCGAACTACCTCAAGTGCAGGTTGAGCAAGCGGTTCCATTTTTACGAACCACTGATCACTCAAATACGGCTCAATTGGTTCGCCACCGCGTTCTGAGAATCCAACATTGTGTGTATAATCCTCAATGCTCTCCATTAGGTCTGCTTCTTGCAAGTCCTGAACAATTTTTTTGCGCGCGTCAAATCTATCCATTCCAGCATATGGTCCAGCAAGTTCGTTTAGCTTGCCGTCTGGATTGATAGTGTTGTGCATGGCAAGATTGTGTCGCTCACCCACATAGAAGTCATTTGGGTCATGCGCAGGCGTAATTTTAACAGCTCCTGTTCCAAATTCTGGATCCGCGTGATCATCACCCACAACCGGTACTAAACGGTCCACGATTGGAACGCGAACCTTTGTGCCAATGAGGTGCTTGTAGCGTTCGTCGTTTGGATTCACAGCAACGGCTACATCTCCAAAAATTGTTTCAGGCCGTACTGTCGCCACATGTAATGTGGTGTTGCCGTCTTCAGACACATATCGCATTGTGTAAATGTGTTCTGCGACTTCTTTGAATAGCACTTCTTCGTCAGACAAAGCCGATTGGGCTACTGGAGACCAGTTCACAATGCGCTTGCCGCGGTAAATAAGGCCGTCGTCAAACAAGCGCACAAATACTTCTTGCACGGCATTGGAAGCTTTTTCATCCATAGTGAAAAGTGTGCGGTTCCAATCGCAGCTTACACCGAGCGAACGCAACTGCTCTAGGATAATGCCGCCGTACTTGTTTTTCCATTCCCACACTTTGTCCAAAAACTCTTCACGCCCGAGATCGTGTCGCGAGAGTCCTTGTTCCGCAATCTGCTTCTCCACCTTGGTTTGCGTAGCGATTCCGGCATGGTCTAAGCCCGGAAACCAACACACATTTTTCCCCTTAATTCTGTTCCAGCGGACATAAATATCCTGAATAGTGTTATTCAGAACATGCCCCATTGTGAGCATGCCTGTCACATTTGGCGGTGGCATGAGCACCGAGTAGTTTCCACTATCGTTGGCGGTTTCGGGATTGGCAGCAAACAACTGCTCTTTTTCCCATTCTGAATACCATCCTTTTTCGGAGTCAGAAGGAGTGTATGTTTTATCTAAGCGGGGTTCGGCGAATTGATCTTGTTGCATAATTGTAGTTAGCTGAGCAAACTGTTGATGAAGTAGCAAACCACAAAGTTAATGAAGAAAAATGAATGTTACGGCAGGTGATACTTTTTGCGAATCTCCCACAGCGTTTTTCTAGAGATACCCAAGGCTGCAGCAGTCTTCTCGAGATTGTTGTTGTAGAAGTCTAAAGACTGTCGCACATATTCTCCCTGCACCTCTTTGATTGTCAGTCCTTGTGGTATGCTAAAGAAGCTTTGCGAACCATCTTTTATCCAGGTGTGTGTGCCCAGAGTGACATCTGAAGCTTCGATGTTTCCGTCGACACACATCAGCGAAGAGCGCTCGATTGTGTTGATGAGCTCTTTCACATTGCCCGACCACTTGTACGTGGTTAGTTTCTGTAGTGCATTTTGAGAGAGAGTATATGTCACGCCATCGCGAGCAGACATCTGTTTGAGTAAGTGATCCAACAACTCGGGAACATCTTCTAGTCGCTCTGAGAGTGGAACGGCGTCTAGTGTCGCCGGTGCGAGTTTCTGCTGCAATTCAGGAATGAGCAGATTGCCGTTGAGTGCCGATAGCGGAGATCGCGTGGTTGTAATGAAAATTATCCGCAATTGCGCCTTGATTGGTTCTGTACCGTCAACAGGAACAAATGTGCCAGTTGTAAAAAAATGTGCCAACTGCCTTTGAACAGACTCTGGAAGCGACTCGGGGTTGTGCAGCACGAGCGTGCCGCCATCCGACTGCTCAAGCATTCCTCGCTGTCGCACTGTTCTCGAACCCGCTACGGTAAACAC
>JAUHYX010000043.1 GCA_030426285.1 bacterium | reverse complement strand
TATTGCGTTGGAACTTCAACGAAATGGGTTCACATTTGATATTCATGTTGTGCGAACAGAGAAAGAAATACGCGAATTCGTGCGTACTACCACACCAGATGTTGTGCTGTCCGACTATTCTTTGCCGGAACTGTCAGGTCCATTCGTACTACAACTGTGCAAACAGTTACTCCCAACAACTCCTTTTGTGTTTGTCTCTGGCGTCATCGGAGAAGACGTTGCTGTAGATATGCTCCGGAGCGGAGCGGATGACTATGTTTTTAAGCACAGAATGGGGAAACTGGGGCCGGCGCTGCAACGAGTATTAGACAGTACTACTCAACGCGTTGAATTAGAACAGGCCCAGAGTGAGCTGTTACATGCAGCAGATATTCAAAGAACCTTGCTGCAGGTAGTACCTGACACGATGATGGTGTTCGATTCAGAGTATTGCCTCAGAGAGTATTACCACGGACAAGATGTGTCTTCTGCTTTGTATTTCGGCAGACTTATTGGATTGCGCTTGCAAGATTGTACTGGTGAGCAAAGCAATGTGTGTACTGAGTTGCTTAGCGTACTGCAAACGATGAAAGATGAGCATTTGATGCATGCATCCATGTCGCACACCATAGGAAATACGGACAATCCGGAAGAGGCACTCTTTTTTGAGTTTCGCATAGCTCACAATCTGCGACAAGACTCCTGGGTTGTTATTGTTCGAGATGTCACCCTATCTGAGCGCCAACGAGTAGAGCTAGAAGAATCAGCCCAAAGGCTCCAACAAGCAGATGCACTTAAATCAAACCTATTGGCTAATTTATCGCATGAAATTCGCACGCCAATGAACGGCATCATTGGTGTGTCCTCACTGTTAGCGGAATCGGCCGCCACAAGTGAAAACAGAGAATTGTCTGAGATGCTTAAGTCGAGCTCAGAACGCCTTATGCACGGTCTTGCAAATGTTCTATGTCTCGCTGAATTGGAATCGGGTTCATACGTCAGCAGTCAACAGCCATTCCTTGTCGATGATATTGTTTCTGGAGTGAAAGACAGGCATGTCTTGTCTTTGCTCAAGGACACGGTTGAGTTAGAAATTGCAGACAATAGCAATGGATGCAGTATTCACGGCGACTTTGCTTCTATCCTAACCATATGCCGCAACTTGCTCTCCAACTCTTGCAAGTTTACTCACAAAGGCTCTATTTCAATGAGCTTTTCAGTAGAGACGACAGATAACAATTCCTGCCTTCGCATTCAGCAAACTGATTCTGGCATAGGTATTGATACCTCTTTCATAGATACAGCCTTTGAGTATTTCACACAGGCCAAATCTGGCTTGAATCGTCCCTACGAAGGTGCCGGTTTAGGGCTCGCGGTCGTGAAAAAGCTCGTTGATTTAATCGGAGGCGACCTAAGTGTTGAAAGTGAACGAGGAGTTGGAACTAGTTTCGATATTTTATTGCCCGTTTCAATAGATAAACAGGCAAAATACCGTAAAAATACGTACTTTGAGAGCGATTCAAAGAGAGTGTCGGATGATCGTACAACCGTTGTGATTCACACAACAACAGACCAGACGTTTGACGACATAATTGATCAGATTGATTCTCAAAGCAATTTGAAATACACGCATAGTTTCAAAGAACTCAACAAGTGTATTCGCGATGTCGACAACGTAGTGGTGGTTCTCCCGCAAAATGAGGCCGCCGGAGTGTTGTTGCGAATAGAGAAGTCAATCGAAGATATAAAGAGAGTACCCAGCATTATTGTTCTAGGTGAACACGAGTTCACTTGTTACAATCATGCGCCAGTTACCGGATCTATAGTGGAATCAGGTATACATAAATACAAACTCGAAGAATTTGGTTCTTTTTTGACCCAAAATCGCGGCATGTATTCGAAGGAGTCTTTTCGATAGTGCCTGGTTCATGGAACATATCGAGTCGTTTTGCAACAGCACTGATTGTTGTGATGTTGTGCAGCATCCCGGGAACTGTAATCGGTCAAAACAGCCAGAATGTACCAAGAGAATACAAAGTGAAAGCAGTGTTTTTGCATCGCTTTTTGCAGTATACAACTTGGCCAAGTACTCCTTCACTGGACACATTAGACTCTTATGTAATCGGTGTGTTGGGAGACAACCCATTTGGTTCGTCCTTCAACTCAGTCATCGGCAGAACTCCCAAGTCTACCGATAACAAAACGCTCGAGATAAAGTTTTTCAATTCGTTGTCAGAACTCTCAGCCTGTCACATCCTCTACATCAGTTCAGAAGACCCTTCTATTATCAGAAGAGCTACAAAACAGGTTGTAGGTTCGGGAACATTCGTCGTTGGTGAGTCTGAAACTGTGTTGAAAAATTGTGGTGTTGCCCAGTTTTTCATTCGCAATAACCACGTTAAGTTCATGATCAATCTCAACGCCGTCAAAGAAGAAGGGTTGAAGATTGATTCTGAGGTCTTGGAATTAGCGGAGATCGTTCGGTATGCCTGTGAGTGAAAACATACCGTTCAAGGGGCTCAAAGATGCCCCAATCCGGCGCAAAGTCACAGTTGTGTCGATGAGTACTGCCCTTATTGCACTTTTGCTCACCGCTGCTACGTTTATTGTTATTGATTTCTTGAATACGCGTGACTCCCTGGCTGAGAGGATGTCTAGCCTTGCTGCAGTTGTATCAACCAACTCACAAGGCGCGCTTGCATTTGATGATACGGACCGCGCCGCTAAAAACCTCGATGGATTGCGGTCGGTAGAAGAAGTGGACTATGCGGCACTGATAAAATTAGAAGTGGACAGCACGGTTTCAGTGCTTGCAGATTACCTTAAACCAGATGCCGGCTACAGCCAGTTCGTTCCCAGTGTTCCAAAAACTTCATCAGCTGAATTCACATTCGACGAACTTCTGATTTTTCAACCTGTAGAGATTCAGGGAGAACTTGTTGGTTCGTTGTTCTTAAAGGTCAATCTTTCTGTTGTTTATGGACGGATTTGGACATTTGCAGGAATTATGCTCGCAGTTCTTGTCTTGGTGTTGTTGCTAACATTTCTAGTTTCAGGACGCTTTCACCGCGTCATTACAACGCCACTAGATTCGCTTGTAACAACAGCGCGAAGTGTTACCGACAACCATGACTATAGTGTGCGAGCCAACAAATTCGGCAACGACGAAGTTGGACTTGTGATTGACGCATTCAATGAAATGCTCATCGATTTGCAAGAATTGCATCACGATTTAGAAGTACGGGTGCAAAAGAGAACGAGTCAACTGCAACAAGCAGTTACCGAATTGGAGTCGTTTTCGTATTCCGTGAGTCACGACCTACGCGCACCGTTACGTGCTGTAGACGGATTTTCCAGCGCCTTGTTAGAAGACTATTCTGACAACATATCGGAAGAGCAACGCAGGTATCTCGAAATTATCAAGCAGAGCGCTAAACAAATGGGCGCGCTAATCGATGGTTTGTTGGCGTTTTCTCGATTGGGACGTCGCGAAGTATCGATGTCGGAATTCTCAATCTCGAGTATTGCTCATCAAGCGGCCAATGAATTGGAACTGTCTGGTTCTTTTGACATCGGTTGCCTAACAATCAAAGATGTGCCGAAGGCGTATGGCGACTCAACCATGGTTCGGCAAGTGTTGACAAATCTCTTGAGCAATGCATACAAATTTACAGCCGACGAACCAACTCGCAACATTGTTCTCGGTGGCGACACCTACGATTCGGAGTTCAATAGATACTACCTCAAGGACAATGGTGTGGGCTTTGAGATGAAATACGCCGACAAGTTATTCGGAGTGTTTCAACGTCTACACCACAACTCAGAGTTTGAAGGTTCTGGGGTGGGCTTGGCTATTGTTGAACGAGTTATAACTAGGCATGGTGGCAAAGTTTGGGCTGAGAGTGTTCCCGGACAAGGTGCAACGTTCTTCTTCACGCTACCAAGACACCGTCTAGCAATCCACGACGAGTTTGAGCTGCGATCTCAAGAGCGCGTAGAAGCACTTGTGCAACCCCAATCGGAGGTTGATGAGCAATGACTGAAGATTTGAACATCCTATTGCTTGAAAATAGTAAGATGGACGCCGAATTGGTGAAGCACGCCTTGATGCGAGCGGAGTTTAATTGCAAGGTTAGACACGCAGTAAACAAGTCCGAATTCACAACAATGATCAAGGATTCGACGCCTGACATTGTCCTTGCAGATTTTTATCTCGATGGCTTTACCGGCTTAGAAGCTCTAGCAATCGCGCGGGAAGTTCACCCCGATGTACCATTTATCGTGCTTACTGGCACCATCAATGAACAGATTGCGATGGACTGCTTAAATGCTGGTGTTGATGACTATGTCACCAAAGAGCACCTCATCCGCTTGAGTCCATCTATTCGCGTTACAATCGCACAGCGCAATGCCGCCAAAGCAAAAAAACAAGTAGAAGAAACGCTCCACTATCGTGAAGAATATTACCGTTCGCTTATCGAAAGTGTAACAGATGTGATTGCGGTGGTGAACGAACAAGGTGTGTTGCGTTTCATTTCTCCAGCCGCACATAGACTGCTAGGATACGAAGCTGGGACATTGCAAGATAGAGATCTTGCTGAGCTGCTTCACGATGAAGACATAAACAAGTGTAGAAAGTATGTTCTTTCGACGCTGGATTTGTCTGAAGGACGCGCCAACTCAGTAGAATTGCGGCTTCGCAAGCGCAGCGGGGGTCACGTTGCTACTGATTGCGTTGCAAAACGACTTCGTATTCAAGGCCTTGAAGAAAAACAAGCCGTTGTTGTGTTTCGCGATATCACTGACCGCAAAGAATTTGAGCAGTCGCTGATTGAAGCGAAAAACAAAGCTGAGGAAATGGATCAGCTCAAAACGCATATGCTCGCCAATTTGAGCCACGAGATTCGCACTCCAATGAATGCCATACTAGGGTTTAGCTCTATCCTCAAAAATGACCTGCAGGGGCACGACGGACATGAGTTTGCCGATCTCATTAATACCAGTGCTAATAGACTGATGCTGACGCTAGACAATATCATTACATTGGCTCAATTGGAAAGCGGTGATATCAACCGCTCTGATCTTGAACCGGTTGAGCTTTCATCTGAGTTATTTGAATTGTTTAGCCTGTTTGAATCCCGAATAACAGATGCTGGCCTGGTAAGCATCATGGACATAGAAAACAACCAGCAGCTCTTTAGCAGGATTAACTCTACCTTGTTTCGCAAAATCGTTGAGAGTTTGCTCGACAATGCCGTGAAGTTTACGAAAGAGGGAAGCGTCAAGCTATCGCTCAAAGAAAAGCAAGGCAGTGCCATAGTTTCTGTTTCTGATACTGGTATCGGCATCAGCGAGGAGTTTCTACCGCAACTCTTCACGCCTTTTACACAGGAGAGCGCCGGACGCAATAGAAACTACGAAGGCACTGGATTAGGGTTGGCACTAACCCAACTCGCTGTAGAGCAAATGGGCGGTTCAATTTCAGTATCCACCTCCAAGAATTATGGCAGTACATTTACTGTTACATTTCCACTAGACAAGTCTGTTGTGACAACAACATCTGCTTCAGGTACAACGGAAGAAGCGGTTCTCGAAGAGGTACAATCAGACGTAGCCGTACTAGCAGTTGAAGACGATGGCGTAAATCAATTCCTTTTGCAAGAGTATTTGTCTGAGTACTGCGATATTACGGTTGCAGGATCGGCAGAAGAAGCCATTGAGGCTTGCAAGAAAACACAATTCGAACTGATACTGCAAGATATCAACTTGGGAACGAGTAGGTTTGACGGTATCGAGGTCATGAAAACTGTGCGCGAGATGGAGCAGTATCGCGAGGTTCCGATTGTCGCCGCAACAGCGTATGCCTCTGACAAGGATAGACAGGTGTTCTTGAGTGAAGGATTTTCCGATTATGTTGCCAAGCCGTACACAAAAGAACAATTGCTCAGCGTTCTAAAGAAATTCTTTCTCGAGCGTCTGGCGACAAAAATGTAGCAGCAGCTCGTGCTCATTTGACTTTCGCGACGACAACATTATTGTCTCTGTTTTCAGTCTCCCCTTCTCGTTTTATGCTAGTACGGCATAACGAATAAACCAAACAGCACGATTCCAACAGCACAAACAACATTCATAACAAAGCCTGCTGAGAGCATTGTTGTGAGTCGCACATTGCGCACACCACCAAATGCCAAAGCATTGACCCCTGTAGCCAAAGGGCTCATGAACGCACATGTAGAACTCAGAGTCACTATCATCCAAACTGTGAGTTCTGACACTGGCAACGTGGGAGCTGCGGCATGAACGATAAGAAACACGGCAACTTGAACTACCGTATTGCTCAACACTTCAGTCGTAAAACTTGTCACAAGAGCCACACACAAACACAAAGCAAATGCGCTCCATCCTGTCGGCAAAACACCGGCGAGTACAGTTGTTAGCCAGATATCGACATCTAGAAGCTTGAGTATACCACCCAATACAATCACGATTCCTACAAACATCAACCCCTTCACTGGAAGGCCATCGTACAAATCTGGAATACGTAACAGTCTATCTCCTTCAACACGTTTGATCAGCACCCATGCGCAATAGCCAACTGTGAGTACAATCGCCAATATTCCGCCAACGATACGCGTACTGCCGACATGCACCATAACTGATGTGACGGTGGCTAAAAGAACAAATAATGTGGCGTTCTTTTGTGCAATGTTCATAGTGGTTGTAGGCGTCGCCTTATCGAAGTGATCTCGGGCAAAACGAATGCGGCGATTTGGAAAGAAAACGCTCAAGACTCCCCATCCTACCGTACACAAAACGGCGGCGAGAGGAATACCCCACACAAACCAATTTGCGTACGAGATTGAGCCAATGCCCGCAACACTCTGCGCCTCACCCATTGCGATAAGAAGAGCATTTGCAGGTGTCCCAGTCAACGCTCCCATCCCACCAATATTTGCTCCAAAAATAACGGCTAAGGCAAATGCTGTGCCGGCTTTGTCACGACGTTCTGGCTGCACTTCCTGACGCAGCGTGTTGAGTACTGGCAGCACGGCCAACACGGCCAGGGCATTGGGGATGATAACACTCAAAAAAGCCGTCGTGAAAATAAGAATGAACAACACGCTCGAAAAGGTACTGCCGTACGCCGACATTATTCTTCGGACCAAATGCTGCGCCAGCCCACTCTTAGAAATCACTCTACTAACAACAAAACCAGCTACAAACACACAAATCAGGTGCGCAGTTTCCATGGAAATTCCCGAATGCCATACGATAGCAATTTGACAAGAAAAAGTGTAATATAGGGCATTCATAGGCAACTACAGTCATTGAGACCCCACACCGATCAATACGATTGAACATCAATTGAATTATGAGTGACCAACTGAATCTTCTTCACAAGTTTCAAGTTCGCATGGCCGAATTGAGTCGAACTCAATGGCGTGCAGGAGCTGAGGGCTTTCTCGATGCAGTGCATCAAGCAACTGAAACGGCATGTGAAATTCTCAATGTAAAACGCAGTTCTGTGTGGCTGTATGAAACCCAGGACGGGGTTCCGTGCATACGGTGTATAGACTTATGTTGCGATGGTGAAGTGATCTCACACAACCAGGGAACCGTTATTACTTCAACAGAAGTCCCGCGGTACTTCGCTGCGCTGATGAAAGAGCACATTATTGCTGCTGATGATGCCACAACACACAATGCAACATCCGAGTTTAGCGAATGGTACTTGAAGCCCAACAACATAGGTGCATTGCTCGATGCACCAGTGCGCATTCAGGGCAAAGCTGTTGGCGTGTTGTGTAATGAACATGTTGGTGGTAAGCGCGAGTGGACTGTTGAAGAAAAAGTAATTGCAGGTGCCATTGCGGACCATGTCTCACTGACGCTTGAGCTGCAAAATCACAAGCAAACATCAGAAAAATTGGAGCAGCATCAGAAACATCTGAGTTCGCTGATATCGGAACAGACTAAAGAGCTACAAGAGAGCATTACCCAACTGGCGGCCTTCAACTATACTGTTTCGCACGACTTATTGCACCCGTTGCGAGTTCTAGAGAGTAAACTCCAGTTACTTCGCAACTCAATTGATGGCGAAGCAAATGAAGAGGCCTCGCATTTTCTCGATGGCTCGCTCGATACGGCAGGACGAATGGCTCGGCTGATTGACAATTTGCTGCTGTTCTCACGCAGTACGCATTCAGACATCATGTACACTGAAATCGATATGATTCAGTGTTTTCAGGATGCTTTGGATCGACAAGGAGACAGGATCAACAACTACACTGTTACGATAGAACCCGTCATGCCTACGCTCATTGCAGACCCCGATATGCTTCAGGCAGCGGTGAATAATATCGTGGACAATGCCGTAAAATTCAGTGCTAGTGTTGATACTCCCACTATAACCATTGGATCGGAAAAATCTGGTACAGGGGTACGGTGGTTTGTTCGCGACAATGGCATTGGGTTCGACCCTGCATTCGGCGAAATGGTGTTTGACCCATTCAAGAAATTTCACCGCGTAGATTCGCTTGAAGGCAATGGATTAGGCCTGACAATTGCCAAAAATATGTGTTCGCGCATGAATATCACCATAGATATTCAGTCCGTTCCGGGCAAAGGAACTACGGTCGTTCTGCACCGTCGAGTCTAATTCGCAACCTTATAAAAAGTACTGTGGGTATTCTTCCCTAGTAATCTCGATGACAATGTCCTTGTCATAACACTTAAGATAGTGGGGGAAGAACACGCCGTAGCGCAGCACTAGCCCCTTCTCAGTAATCGAAAAGCCAATGAACCGGAGCTCGTTCTCATAGGATTCAAGTAGCTCACTCACATCCTTAGTCGCCTCTTCATCAGAATACCCATTGTCCTCCGCAAACACGCCTACTAATTCTTTTTTGTATTCCTGTAGCTGTCGACTATACTCATTTGAAATGATTTGGGAGAAGCTTTCGTTTGAATCTAGAAGAGAGTGAATGGTGAGAAGCTCACCGGTTGCTGTGGAGAAATTCAGGTATGTTGACCATTGAGTTGAGTAGGCAGCCAGCCATTCGCAATCGATTCGCAGCGAAACGTAAGGGGACTTGTTGTACACAGCCTCATAGTGCCACACTAAACCAGTTGAATCCGACCACTTGAGATATGCGTCGTCAAGCGACATACCCACACAATCATTACCAAACACAACAACAATAGAATGAGCCAGAATGAGTGAATCTACACTCTGATTACCGGTCTTGACAATGGGATAGTCTGCACTAAAGACATCTGAGAACGCAATGTGCTGTACGTCAGGGAGAGCGTGTGCGACTATTTCAGCATCACTGAAATAGCGAGAATGTGCATCTCCGTGCACAACGAAGGGTGCCAGCAGGCATACCAATATGAGCGCTGACTTATGCAGCACTGGCCTTCTTCTCGTTGGCTTTTGCATTGAGAATGCGCTGACGTTCCTTCTCGGCGAGTTTCTCTTCGCGATTGCGCTTGGCAACTTCGATTGCATCGTTGCCCAAATGCTCGAACCCGCGTTCGTGCATCAAGTCTATCTGATGTTGACGTTCTCGCAGGCTGGCTTTTTTGCTGTCGGTTGTTTTGCCGAAGCACCTAGGGCAACTCACGCCCAGTTCGTAATGATCGTGCTGTTTGTCTTGTTCGGTAATTGGGAAGCGGCACGCATGACATTGGTCGTATTGCCCCGGCTCAAGGTCGTGGTTTACAGACACGCGGTCGTCAAACACGAAACACTCACCTTCCCACAGGGACTCGTCTTTTGGAACTTCTTCCAAATACTTCAGAATACCGCCTTTGAGGTGATACACCTCGTCATAACCTTGCTCTTTCAAGAAGGCTGTGGACTTCTCACAACGAATGCCACCTGTACAGAACATAGCCACTTTCTTTGGCTTCTTGGGATCTAACTCGTTTTGCACATAGGATGGAAATTCGCGGAACGCGGTTGTATTTGGATTCAGTGCACCCTTAAATGTCCCTATTTCATACTCGTAATCATTCCGTGTATCCACAAGTACTGTGTCGGGATCACTAATAATATCATTCCATTGCTTGGGGTCAACATATGTACCAACTGAACGATTTGGGTCAATTCCCTCAACGCCCATGGTCACGATTTCTTTTTTGAGCTTCACCTTGGTACGCAAAAATGGCATATGCTCAGTGTAGCTCTCCTTGTAGTCCAAATCCGCAAACTCCACATGTCCCCTCAACCAGTCGAGTAATGCGTCTACCGATTCACGGGTAGCCGCAACTGTTCCGTTTATGCCCTCATTGGCAAGCAACAGTGTTCCGCGAACATTGTGTTCAAGCATGAACTTCAACAAAGGTTTGCGCAACGATTCATACTGTGGAAGACGCACAAATTTGTACAGTGCGCATACGACTATCTTGGACATATCAGCTCCAATTGAAAGATTTACCTACAACATTAGTTCTGTAAGTTCACGGTGTGGATCGCAAAAATACGGAATTTTTGTGGAATCACGCAGTTTCGCTCTCAACGAATTCCTTGAATTGATCCATGTTCTTTCCAGTTTGCTTTTTGAAAGCTCCGGGCATGATCCAACCCATCAACTTCATCATGCCTTTGAACTTAAATTCGCTCTCCATGGTCCACTCAGTTTGCTCGCCGCGATCTACAAATTGATTACGCACTCGATTCCACACACCATTTGCCTCGTAAATGCAGTCAAACTTATCCGGCAACTCACGCAATTCAATGGTCTCTTTCATCTCCATCTCGCGCTTGCCCATCTTAAACTTGAGATGTGTCTCCGCGCCTGGTTGTCGCGAACGTCCTTTAATAAGCTGAGCGGATTCCAAGCCAGGTTGCCATTTTTGCATGTTTGCAGGGTCGTCGAACAGCTCAACTACTCTGCTGCGCGGCGCTTGTATTGTCCTTGAAGTCGTGTAAATCATGATGTGTCCAAATTGGTTGAGAAACATTACTTGAGAGCATGGAAAACGAACGGAAATATAGAGCGATTCTTCCTGAACACAAAAAGCCCCACAACAGGGATGTTATGGGGCTTTGCTTTCTTCAGAGCCAACAGACGGACTTGAACCGCCGACCGGCTGATTACAAATCAGCTGCTCTACCAGCTGAGCTATGTTGGCCTAAATGTGACGCGAATTTACAGCTCAAACTGAATTGACACAAGTATTTTTATTTGCTTTGATACACAATTTCTAATTTTTCCCCCACATACTTCAAAAACGGCTGTTCTGAGAGTCCGTGTCCACACACTTTTTGAGCTATTTCTTCTGAATTCTTTGTGCGTCCGTACACGTGGATATTCGCATTCAGCCACGCGAGAATTGGCGCAAAATTCCCTTGCTCTATCAATTCATCTGCGTTAGGCATGGCTTTGTACAGGCTTTCTCTAAACATAGCTGCGTAGAGTTTTCCAAGCGAATAACTCGGGAAGTAACCGAAGCCTGCAAATGACCAATGGATGTCTTGCAGGCAACCGCGAGCGTCATCTGGCGGAGTTATGCCCAAATACTGCTGCATTTTTTCGTTCCATACTGACGGGATGTCTGCAACGTCGATTTCGCCGTTAATCAGCGCATTTTCTATCTCGTAACGCAGAATAATGTGCAAGTGATACGTGACCTCATCTGCTTCTATGCGAATAAGACCTGGGTCGACTGTATTCACGGCTTTGAACGCCGACACCGGATTGAGTGCTTCGGGGGCTTCTGGAAATGCTTGCTTGAATTTTGGCAAAGCATAGTTCCAGAACGCTTGGCTGCGCGCCACTATATCTTCCCAGAATAAGGACTGAGATTCGTGTATGCCCATGCTAGTTCCGCCTGCAGCCGACGTTCGAAAGTACGCTTCGGGAATGCCTTGTTCATACATGCCGTGACCTGCCTCGTGAATGAGGCTAAACATACACATCCGAATATCGTCTTCATCTACACGTGTTGTCAAGCGAACATCTGTTGGCGCAAAATTGGTGCAAAACGGATGTGTTGAAACGTCAATCCGTCCGTTGGTAAAATTGAACCCCATTTGCTCTACAATAGACCTGCCAAAGTTCAGCTGAGCATCTTTTGCATACATGCCATCAAACACCGATTTCTCTGGAACTGCGATTTCGCCAACGCTCTTGATGATCTCGGTAAGTTTGGGCTGCAATCGTTCAAAAATTGGTCCAACCAAAGAAGACTTCATGCCGGGTTCGTACAAATCGATCAACGCATCGTATGGATTTTCATCATATCCACGCATCTCGGCTTCGGCCTTTTTCAGGTCCACAAGTTTTTGCAATGCCGGCGCAAAAAGAGAGAAGTCAGACTGGCTGCGTGCTTTTTTCCATGCTTCCTGAGCAGCGGTTGTGGCGCGTGCAAGGTTGGAAACATGTGATTCTGGCAGCTTGAGATCTTGTTCATGGTCACGAATAAAACACTCGGCAATTCCGCGTTCGGTGGCATTGAGGTTGTCGAGTTCAGATCGCAATTCACTTACGAGCGCCACGGCGCTGTCGTTGGTCATCGCATTGTGTGCCATTGCACTCAAACCCGCTAGATGTTCTCCGCGCGCTTGTGCAGCACCAGCCGGCATAAATGTTTCCTGATCCCACCCCATAATGGCCATAGCAGCTGAGAGGTCAGCAATCTTGCCCATTGTTTGCAGAGCTTGTTGATACGTTGCTTGCATAGTTCCTGTAGTTCTATTTATACATTTCGTCGATAATATCCGCAAAGCGTTCTTCTACTACCTTGCGTTTAATTTTTAGCGTGGGCGTCATCATACCATTTTCAACCGTAAACGGTTCGTCCAACAGTGTGAGACGTCTCACCTTCTCATACTTTGAAAAGTCTTTCAACAGAGTTTGAACATCCTTGTAAACGGTTTTTTGCAACTGCTCAAGAAGCACAAGCTCACTGTTTTCTGCTTGTAAACCTTGTTTTGCGGCCCATTCTTTGAGGATGTCAAAGTCCGGCACAATCAAAGCACTGCAATAATCTCGCTTTTCACCAATCAGCACAACTTGTTCAATAAACTTCGATTGGAGAATAGTATTCTCGATGGGCTGAGGTGCAATGTTTTTTCCGCCTGAGGAAACAAAAATATGCTTCTTGCGGTCTGTGATTTTCAAGTTCCCTCGCTCATCAAACATACCAATATCACCAGTATGAAACCACCCCTCTTCGTCGATGGCTTCGGCAGTGGCTTGTTCGTCCTTGAAATACCCCTTCATAACATTGGGGCCTTTAGCGAGGATCTCACCATCAGCTGCAATGCGAAGCGTTACGTCTTTTAATGCCGGGCCAACTGTTCCTATACATGGCTGAT
The DNA here is from genome assembly GCA_030426285.1 of bacterium. Taxonomy (GTDB): domain Bacteria; phylum Bacteroidota; class Ignavibacteria; order Kapaibacteriales; family UBA7675; genus JAUHYX01. The sequence goes on along the minus strand of JAUHYX010000043.1, from coordinate 4,851 downwards.
CCCATCGGATGCCCGCGAGCACAGGTGCTGTTTCAGTGAGACCGTACCCTTCGAGAATATCGATTCCAATGGCGTAGAAAAACAAACCAATTTCTCTGGGCAGGGCAGCGCCACCAGAGATAAATGCACGCAGTTTTCCACCGGTGCGGGCGCGAATTTTTTCAAACACGAGTTTGTCGGCGATGTTGCGCTGAATAGTGAGGTGAATTGGTACTCGCCTGCCAGCATGCTCAAGCTCAACGCACCGCATCCCCGTCTTCACCGCCCATGAAAAAATACGTTGTTTTGCAGGAGACTCCTTGACGATGTTGTTGTGCACGCGCGCGTAGATTCGTTCAAATAGTCTTGGTACGCTCGTCATCAGTGTTGGTCGCACTTCTAACATCCCGGAGGCAATGTGATCGATCGACTTAGCAAATGCGACGGTTGCCAGGGTCGCAAATGCGGTATAACCGGCTCCGATACGTTCGAGAGAATGACACAGCGGCAAATACGACAACATGGTGTCTGCCCGCGTAATCTCAAATCTGTCTGTGGCAGATTTCACATTTGAAACGAGATTTTTATTGGTGAGCATAACCCCTTTGGGAATTCCAGTAGTTCCCGAGGTGTAGATAATGGTGACAACATCATCCTCGGCAGCCTTGTTGCATTCTTCTACAAACCACTCTTCAGTAGTTTGTGCGCCCTGCTCAACGACTGCATCAAAACTCAAAACACTTACGTTCTTGGTTGCATAGTCGCCAGGTTGGAGAACAATGATGAACTCGAGCTTTGGCAATCGCTCCTCTATGCTCTGAACTTTGCTGAGCTGAAATTGATTGGAAACAACAACTGCTCGGCATTCTGAGTGATCAAATATGTAACGTTCCTGCTCAGCTGTGAGCGTGGGAAACACAGGTACATCAATACCGCCTAAAGCCACAATGGCAAAGTCAGCTTGCATCCAGCGGACGCTGTTTTCAGCGGCTATGCCAACAGTGTCGCCGCGTCGAATTCCCAATGCGTGTAATCCACCGGCGAAGGATATCGTTGTTTGTCGAAAATCTCGATAGCACGTTTCTTGCCAGCCGTTGTCGGTTGAAGAGAGATACACGGCCCGTTCCTGTAAATCGGGCATGGTAGTCACAACATTAAACAGCTGTGTGATTGTGGCAAATGCACTAAAATGCTGAGGTAACACGATAATGTTGTCCTGATGTTAGCGGGGGAATCATCGGAATTTACTCGCAGGCAACAATAAAGTCAATCAGTTGTGGATAGATCGCAGACTTTGCAGTGTTTTTTTCACAAATCCATTGTGCTGCTCCAATGCTTGAACAGCTTGGTCGCGCTCGCAATTGCCAAAGTGCATCACAATAGCAACCTTTACATGACCGTTTGCTGCATTCAGCAATTGCTCAGCCTCTTCGTATGAACAATCGCAAATGTCCACTATGGTATTGCAACTGCGAACGACCAACTTTGCATTGGTTTGCTGCAGGTCAACCATCACGTTTCCATACGTTTTGCCCAACAGAATCATCGCACCAGTGGTGAGCGTGTTCAGCACCAATTTTTGTGCCGTGCCAGACTTCATACGAGTTGACCCTGCAACCACTTCTGGCCCGACTTCCACAGCGATAACGGTGGTGTCATGGCCTACCGCATGTTGTACGACTTGCTTGTCTCCGGTTGTGACAATGGCCGTATGACATTGCAGTGAATTCGCATACGCCAAGGCACCCAGAACAAAGGGTGTACGCCCAGATGCAGCAATCCCAACTACAATATCTCGCGCGGTCAAACCAGCTTCTACGAGCGTTGTTGCACCTTGTTCACGGCTGTCTTCGGCTCCTTCCTGGCTCACAAACATAGCAGCCTTGCCGCCGGCAATGAATCCTTGTACTTGTTCGGGATCAGATCCAAATGTTGGTGGACACTCTGAGGCATCAACGACGCCCAAACGTCCACTCGTTCCCGCGCCGACATACAACAGTCTACCTCCGCTGCCTAGCGCTTCTGCGACTTGTTGCATCACGATTGCAATCGTTGACAATTCGCGCTGAACGGCTGGTGCAACCTTGGCATCTTCTTCGTTTATAAGCTTCGCAATTCCCAACGCATCAAGTTCATCGATATGCTGTGTGTTGGTATTGTTGCGCTCTGTTGGCAGCGCGCGAATCTCATCTGAGGATGGCATCAATTGCCTTGACGTTTGTTTGAAAGTGCTTCGAAGTACGCACGTATAAGTGCTTCGTAGTCGGCCGAGTACCCTTCGCGAATTGAACGCAACAACTCTTGGTAAGCGCGACTTTCATCCATAGCTTTAAGCGCTTCGAGGGCATCGCCAGACAAGGCATCATTGCTGCCCTGTTTTGATTGACGTTTCTCCTCAAATTCGCGCGAGTATGTTGAACGCGCAGCATCGAGCATACGGTTGAGTATGCGTTCCTGACGCTGCAGCGTTTCATCTGTAACATTGCCGCTTTGTACCTGCTGCGACACTTCTTTCATTTCCTTTGCAATCTCTTCGAGACTACCCAGTATGCGTTCGCTATCCGGACTATTGCGCTGTTCTTCTGCCATTTCCTGCATACTGCCAGCCATCGAGCCTTGTTGTTTGCCGAGTCGCTTCATTTGGGCGCGCTGCTGCTCAGACATGCCGTTTTGTCCGCCCTGCTGCATCATTTGTTGCATGGCCTGATTCATGGCCATTTGTTGCTGAATCATCTGCTGCATACCCTGAGCGAAGCCTTGCCCCTGGCCTTGACCTTGCCCCTGGCCTTCTCCCTCTCCTTCACCTTCACCCTGCATTTGTCCGAGAGCCTGCTGCATCTGTTTGATCGTTGCATTCAGACTCTGCATTGCTTTCTGTTGCGCCTTGGCTACGCGCCCAGAATTTCGTTCTGCGGACTGCTGAATGGCTTGCTGCATCTGGTTCATGGTGCGCCCCATCTCCTTGCCCATTTCGGGGGTAATGGACATGGTGCGTTCAGACAGCTCTGTCATATCGCGCGCCACATTCTGCAAGTCTTCCAGTGCATTTCCTTGTTGGCGAGCCATGTCGCGAAACTCATTGGAGTTGTAATCCATCAAGCTACTGCGTTTGTTCATTTGCTCTTGTTGCTCAGAGAGACCCAGCATTTGTTCGAGCGACTGCTGCATTTTGCGGATGCTTTCCTGCTGACCCGCCTGTTGCATCTGCTGTTTCATTTGGTCCATCTGCTGCGAGAAATTCTTCATGCTTTGCTGTGCCTTCTTCTGTTGCTGTTTGGCCTTTTGCATGTCGCCTTTCTGCATATTTTCCGAAGCCTGCTGCATTTGTTCAGACGGATCTTGCTGTTGCATTTCCTGCATTGCTTTTTCAATTGTCTCGGCTGGCTCTTTCTCGCCTATTTCTTCCATCAGCTTTTGCAATTGCTCAGCTTGTTCTTTCATCTGATCGAACTCTTGACTCAATTGCTCCTGCTCTTTGGAGAGCTGATCCCGTTGCTGTTGGTTATCTGCACTTGTGTTTTCAGCCTTCTTTTGAAGCTCTTGTTGTTTGCGCTGCAGTTCCTCGGCTCGTTTTGCAATTTCATCGGCCTTTTGTTCTGCTTGCAGACGTTGTAATATCTTGCGAGTGCGCTCGATGGACTTCTTAAACTGCTCTTCGTTGAACTCCATATTCTCCATTTGCTTCTGCATTTCTTTTTGGTCCATGTTCTGCATGGCCTGTTGCATCTTGCGCATATTATTGCGCAGCTCTGGTGAGTCCACTTGTTGCATCAGCTCTTGCAATTCCATGTATTTTTCGAGCGTCTCTTCGCTCATGGCATTGTTTTCTTTGAGCTGTTCTGTCATTTCGCGCATATTTTCACGAATCTCGTCGAGTTTTTCAGCAATCTCTTCTTGCTCTTTCATCATCTCTTCGAGCTTCTTTTTCTCTTCCCAAGTCACTTGCTCTTCGGGCTTTTTGGCGCGCAAATCCCGTTTGAGTTCTTCCATGTTCTTGCGCAGCTCTTCCGAGCGTTCAGCAATCTTCTCGAGATCGTCGCTGGCCTCTTCTTGCGTTTCATCGGCCTTCTTAAATATCTCTTGCAGCGATGGAAGTCGGACTGTAAACAAAGCTGAGCGCGCACTCTTTGGACCTGATATCACATCGTTGTCAAACACTTCTACATACATTTCATATGTGAAAGAAGGTTGAATACCGATGGTGTTGAGGTCCCATTCATACGGAATTTCGTGCAGTTTTCCTGCTGACGGCAGCGGTATGCGTACTTCTGAGAAATCGTCTTCAGATTCACCCTCACTGTTGTTGGTGAGCCTGTACTTGATCGCGAGCTTTGAGAAGCCAAAATCATCGCCTATAACAGAGAACACAGGCAATGTTGCATCGATTTTGAGGTCGGTATCGCGACGCGGTTCCACCAAAGTCAGCACAGGATAAGCATCGCGAACAATTGTCACGGCATAGGTTATTGGGTTGACATTGGAACGGTTGTCGAGATCTTCAACAAGCACTTGGAATGTACAGTTCGCAAGGAGTTGAAAATCAAATTCTGCGACATTGCCCTGCACATCTCCCGATATCAGAACAGTATCTTGAACAAGCTGCCGCGTGGAGTCGCGGTCAACAATTTTTTCTTGGATCAAGCGGATGACACTCTTCGAAAGAGGCTTGGTCGCAGATGCTTGTAATGTCAGGCGCGTGCCTGGAAGCACCTTGAGATCTGCAGTTCCTTCTGGTAGAGGTTGACTGCCCAACCGAGTGTAGGCCGGCGGAGTAATATTGCCCGAAACGGCTCGAATTTCTGGTTGGTCGAGTACCTCTACGTTGGCCGTATTTGATGAAACAGAGTCAACATACCACGGAACTCTGACAAC
>JAUHYX010000283.1 GCA_030426285.1 bacterium | reverse complement strand
TCATTTCTTTAACACATGATTGGGGCAGCCGCAACAATTCATCAATACGGTTTAGGAAACCAGGCCTGTATTACAACCCAGCCAATGAACATGTAGCCACAAGTTATAATTACGACTCGCGAGTTCGCAACGTGCTCACAATGAGCAGCGCAAAGTCACCGAAGCTATTGATCCCGGATACTGGCGAAAAAACCACTATTGTGACTACGCAGCAGAACGACTCGCTCATAATGTTTGTTAAGCAGCGTTACGACAAGTATCCGGATCGTATGTTGTTGGACAGGCGCTCAAATACCACACACCGGCTCACGACTCTCAATAGCCAACTCGAGAATCAGAATTGGGGAACAGGGCAACTGTTCACATATGTGGTTGACGGCGATACTGTTCAGGGTGGCATCCTCCTTCCTGCGGACTATACGCCGGGACATCCTCTACCTGTTCTTACATACTTTTATCGACACTATGCACATGTCGCATTAGACTTTCGGACACCTGCTATTAAAGACAATATGTGTTTCCCATGGTATACCAGTCGCGGCTATGCAATCTTCCTACCCGATATCACATTTGAAATTGGCGCACCCGGTGCTTCTTCAGTAAAAAACATTGAAGCCGGTATCCGTGCACTCGCTGATATGGGAATTGCAGACACAACCCGTCTAGGCATTCACGGACATTCTTGGAGTGGATATCAAGTGGCGTTTATTGTCACCAAGAGCGATCTGTTCTCAGCAGCGATTGCAGGTGCACCGGTGAGTAACATGACGAGTGCTTATGGCGGAATTCGATGGGGCAGCGGACGCAGCAGGCAGTTTCAATACGAACGATATCAAAGCCGGCTTGGAGTAAGCTTGTGGGAAGACCGCACACCGTATATTGAAAATTCGCCCCTGTTTTTTGCCGATGACATCAACACGCCGTTGCTAATCATGTTTGGGGACAAAGACTCTGCAGTGCCGTGGTACCAAGGTATTGAGATGTATATGGCAATGCGGCGACTCGGTAAACCAGCATGGCTGCTGCAGTACGAAGGAGAACGGCATCATTTGTCATCGTATCCGAACAAACTCGACTATTTCTTAAAAATGGATGAGTTCTTTAGTCACTTTGTGCTAGGCGCTCCTGCAGCACCGTGGCTTCAGTAATGAACAATCCATTTGCATCGCTCAAAGTTTTAGAGTTGGCCTCCGTTCTCGCTGGTCCACTCACCGGTATGTTTTTCGCCGAACTCGGAGCAACTGTCACCAAAGTTGAGCATCCCCATGGTGGTGATGTCACACGTGGTTGGCATCATCCAAAAGAGCAAGAATCCACAACAACACCTGCATACTTTTGCAGCGCAAATTGGGGAAAACAGAGTGTTGTTCTAGATTTCAACGATGATGAAAACATGCAGAGGGTACAAAAGCTCATTTGCGATAGCGATATTGTGCTCACCAGTTTTAAGTTCGGAGATGCTGAGAAATTTAGACTGTCTGCTGGAGAAATTCAGCGACTCAACCCACAAGCAATTGTAGCTTCAGTGTTTGGATTTAGTCCAACCAGTTCAAGAGTTGCGTACGATGCAGTCATCCAGGCAGAAAGTGGGTTTATGTCGATGAACGGAACGCCACAGAGCGGACCGGTGAAAATGCCTGTTGCACTGATTGATGTACTCACCTCTCACCATCTACGCGAAGCCATTCTAGTACAACTGATTTCGGGCGATCGCACGCCGATACAAGTATCACTACTCGATGTAGCAGTTTGCTCACTTGTCAACCAAGCGTCAAACTATTTAATGACGGGCCAAGTTCCTAGCCGCCTTGGCACCGAGCACCCAAACATATGTCCTTATGGCATGGTGTTTACAACCGGCAACCACGAGCAAGTTCTTCTAGCTTGCGGAAGTGAGCGCCAGGTAGAACTCGTTCTGCAATTCTTCAAGGCAACTGAATTACTCAAGGATGCACGTTGCTGCACGAATGCAGCGAGAGTATCTAACCGAGAATGGGTTCGAGAAACACTGCAATCACTATTCGCCAACACAACCTCCGAAGAATTTATGGAGTTTGCTTTGCGGAATGCCATTCCTGCGGGACAAATTCGGTCATTAGACCAAGTGTTCGCATCGGATGGACTCGAGCCGCTGATGTTGTCCAATGGTCAGTTTAAAGCCGTGAGCACTATAGCTTCCAACATTTCTCGGGTCCAAGTGTCACCGCCACCTATACTCCCAGCAAAAGACTAGTTGGGAGTTATCACGCTCAAGGTTGCGATATACAACTTTTTTGTTCATGTTGCCTGAGCCGGATCATCGTATCAAACGTGTTTTGATATGCAACAACTACTATGCACCAAGGCTCTGTGTTTTGTTTCTATAATCTTTTGCTTTGCAGCGCAGCATTTGTCTGCTCAAATTGTCAGCGAAGCGATGCCAGCTCCAGCTGGAGACTGTCCAGAGTTCGTAGAGCTCAACACATGGAATCTTCCTACTGACTTTCACGGTACAAGTGCTACAGTATCTTTGTCAGACAAATCAAAGACCATTGAATTCGACATTGCTAAAGTGCCAGGTTTTGTTGTAGTGTGCAAAGACACCACATCGTTGTTTCACTACGCGCAGCGTTTTGATTCCGTGCAATATGTCGAGGCTTCTCTCCCCTCCTTGAACAACTCTGGAGACAACATCACTATCAGCGTTTTTTCGGAGATGGAAGACTATGAAGAGGCAGTTGAGTACGCAAGTGACGTAGTTGTTGAGGGCGTATCATGGGAGCGTAGCACGGAACAGGAAGTACTGCTTTGCAAGCTACCAATAGGACACACTTGTGGAATACTCAATACACATACAGCGATTCCGTATGATGTCTATCCGCTTTCTATACGATTCGGCAACAATGCTTTTTATGTTGAGGTAACCAATGCCGGTATGCGATCTGTGAGCGACATTCATACTACTATTCTTGTGAAGAGTACAACTCAAACTATCTACGCGACTAGCGCTAGTGACATTGGCGTTGGCGAATCAAAGACGTTGCAGGTACAAGCAGCATTGAGCACAACAAGTGTTGCTGTGGTCGTGAGTGTTACGCACGCAAACAATAAAAGAAGGTACAACGATACTCTGCAAACCGTAGTTTCAAGTCCCAATGCACCGGCAGCGATAGTCATAAACGAATTGCTCTTTGAGCCCCACCATGCCCAGGTTGAAGCTATTGAATTGTATAATTCGACAGATGCACCTATTCAGCTTCGCAATTGGATATTGTGTGATGCCGAGAAGCAAAGTGGAAGAGACTCGGTCGAAATTTTAGAACCGTTTGTGTTGCGCGAACAATCATACTGTACAGTTGTTTGGGACGGAGAACGGCAGGATACAACAATTGAAAACACGGTGTTCGCAACGGGCGCGCTAAC
>JAUHYX010000042.1 GCA_030426285.1 bacterium | reverse complement strand
AGAACACGACCTGCGTGGTAAAACCCACAAGGAAATTGCCGAACGAGCGGGTATCTCTGTTTCCGGTGCTAAATCACGCGTACAACGCGCCCGCATGATGCTCAAAGAGCAGTTGGATATGTGCTGCACGTTTGAATTGAGTGCGTCCAATCAACTACTTGACTTTAATGCTCGCAACAATGCTTGCGGAGATTGCTGATTCTTGTAGTTTGGTGCACTGTGTCACATTCAAATAGGTGTTGCTGTGGAATCACATTGTAAGGTTTCGTTTGAGGTGTTGGATAGTGAGTTCCCTGTGGAACGCGAGTTCTACGTGGCTTCTGGTGTTCGGTTGGATTTGCTTCATGAAATCATTTTGTGGCTTTTAGGCATGCGGGAAATCGAGGGTGTTAATGTACGTTACACCGGTGATTCGTTCATTGCAGGCTCTTCAGAAGGCAAATGGTATCCGGTGTCAGACAGAAAAGTATGGCGAGAAAAGTATTATGCGTTTGAACCGAGAGAAGTGCTCGAAACGCTTGAGTTTGAGTCTACACGCATGTCCTTCTCTATTCATCTAACAATTCATTCAAATTCTTCTGCAATCGAAGGTATCAAAGAGTATGTGCTGTGTTCAGGTGGACGAGGCTGGGCAGAAGAATGGGGTGGCCCAAAAGATCACATCAACAGAACATTGCGACACAGATTTCCGGATATTCAACGATATGTGTTTGAAGATAAGCCACAGGAGTGTCCGCAGTGTTCGTACAGTCAACTAACCGAAATTCTATTCGGATACATACAATACAATGAAGAACAAATGCGCGACGTTGAGTCTGAGAAAATTCTTATAGGTGGTTGTATGATTCCAGAAGATCCACCAGATTGGTGCTGTTTGCGTTGCGGGACACAGTTTTTTCCCGTCAATAGTACATGGGTCAATCCAATAATCAGGATACTATAGTGTGAGTGCATTGGTGAATAGAAAACAAGAAGAAGCAGAACTGAAACTCAAAGAATTCATTCAAACTCTGGTTCGTTCGCGCAAGTATCGCGGTACGCGCGACTGCAGGTCACTTGCTTCGCAACTAAAAAAGTTGTTGGATCGTGTGGATCAACATGTCAACGATCCTGCCGTTGGTTTTAAGCTCATGACGTATTTCTACAAGAGCGCGGAAAAGATGATGCGTCATTGTGATGATAGCGGCGGATACCTTTTCCCGTTGTTTACAGAGCATGCAATTGACATTTATGCGAGGTACTGCGGCGAACTCGAGAATGAGAAAAAAGTGGCTACCACTCTCATAAAATTGATGGTGGACAAAGAAGCATCTGAATGGCGACAAGATCTTCCTACCGTAGCTAAGAAGTCGTTGTCATTGCCTACGATTTACAATATGATCGAGAAACTGTTGGCGGATGCGCCAGAGATTGCTCCTCATGCCGAAGAGTTGTTTTTCTCGAAAGACGCAAAAAACTATACCATCGTTCGCGAACTAGCACGGATCACGCTCGACATCGACTTGTTTGTGAAAATGGAACGTTTGCTGTGGGGTAAGAAGTACAAAGCGCCTGACGTTGATGTTGCTGAAATACATGTTGAACGCGGAGATCTTGATGCTGCACAAGCTATTTTAGAGCAAATTCCTTTCTCTGATTATTTGCCAAATAGAGCTACGAGTTTGCTTTTGTCAGTCTACGCGTCCAAGGGACTACGAGAGCAAGAAATTGCCTTGGCCCAACGAGTGCTGCGAACCAGCCGCACTGTTGAGAACTTTGAACGTTTGGTGCAAGCTATTGGTGAGGAGAGCCGACAAGAGTGTATTGCAGCTGAAGTGAAGGACATATGTAGTTCAAGTACACCTACAAGCGAAGCTCAGTCGCGTGGTGATTTGACATTTCTCGTAGATATGGACCTTGGTGTAGAGGTAGAGCTGTATGTTTGCGATCGTTACAGTACACTTGATGGTCGGCTATATGGTACGCTGACTCATGCTGCGAAGTACTTGCGGAAGTATGAGATGTATCTGGGGTACACACTCGTGTTGCGAGTGTTGCTAGAGTCTATCCTTGCACGACAAGCAGTAAAAGGATATGGCGCAGCAGGCGATTACTATGTGAAGTGTGCCTTGGTGTCAGGGTTGGTTGAAGACTGGCAAGGTCACGAAACACATGAAGACTTCGTTGCACGCATGGAAGCCGAACACAAGCGCAAAACGAGTTTTTGGCGCGAAGTTGAGTACGAATGGCACGATGAAAGATTGAGACAACACAAACGGAATCGCTCAGAGTAACACCCATGACAACACTCGATCTCCTTATTGATATGCACCGCAACCACGAACGTCAGGGACCTGGAAGCCTTGAAGTTGCAGAGCGTGCCTTGCAAGCCACTGGCGTACTAACTCGCGCCCCTAACGACGTGATACAGGTCGCCGACCTCGGTTGTGGTACGGGAGTAGCTTCGCTGTTTTTAGCTCAGAAGATCAATGCTCTTGTCACGTCAGTTGATCTCGCCGAGCCATTCTTGAGCGAGTTGGAACACCAAGCAAAGGCAGCAGGTGTTGCGGATCGAATTCGAACTCTGCAATGCTCGATGAGCGATCTGCCTTTTGAACCTGCATCACTTGATGTGATCTGGTCCGAAGGTTCGGTATACAACATCGGTTTTAAAACTGGGTTGCAGTACTGGAAGCAATTCTTGAAGCCCGGTGGCGTGCTTGTAGTCTCGGAGATAGCGTGGATTACTGAGGAACGCCCTGACGAGATTCAAGAGTATTGGGACAGTGCCTATCCAGGTATCGGTACAAAGTCTGAGAAAACCGCGATAGCTGAAACATGTGGCTACACGGTTCTCGAACAGTTTGTGTTGCCCGAAGATTGCTGGCTCGAGCAGTACTATGCACCTATTGAGCGTGACTTCGAAGCGTTCTTAGAACGACATGACTACCATGAAAATGCCGCTGCATTGGTTGCTTATGAGCGTCAAGAAATCGAAATGTATCGCAAGTACAAAGAATTCTACAGCTATGGTATGTGGATATTCCGCGCCTAGTGAAGCATCTGCTTATCTCTCGGTTAGCCTTATACGCCGCGAGAAATAGGTGTAGGATCTTGCTGCATATCACACAAGCCTTTTGGACTTGTGTAGAAGAATTTCCATCTGCATTCTTACATTTCTAGCCTTTGCACCAGACGATTCGAGCATTATTATGTACGGAAGTAAGGACATCACCTTGTTTTCTACCGATTTGACGATTACGGATGTCGGTAGCGAATCTGCCTCTGAGCCTTCTATTTCGGTGTTTCCAAATCCATCCACAAAAAGTTTCAGTGTCGGATTCGAAGGATTCGCAGCAGGTAGGATGTGCGTAACACTAATGTCAATGTTAGGTGAGACCCTTCTCAGAAAAGAGATAATATCTGAATTCCAACCTGGCGTTATAGAGTTAACTTCTGTAGACCTCGCTAGAATTGGCTCTGGTCAGTATATACTTACACTCACTGGCCAGAACGCGGAGACTGCGAGCACAGCTGTTGTGTTGGAATAACCAACAAAAATTGTAGAGACGGGGCGTGCCCCGTCTCAAGAAAATTCATTGCGCGCCATTCGTTTGCCCGTATTGAAATCCGCGCGTGCCACACCTACATGTTGGTATCGTCCCATCGTTGGTTGCACCCTGTCGGGTGCGAATGGCAAATGGGGCGGGCGGCGGGATGCCAACCCAGTGTTTAGCTCGTTGGTGTTTTCACCCCAGGGTTAGAGTCGTAGGTGTTTTTACCCCAGGGTTACGCTCGCTAGCGCTCGCTCACCCTGGACTACTACATTTGACCCCTTCGGGGTGCCCAACAGCGCTACCGTCCATTGTGTCCCTTCCGTCCATTCTGTCCCTTTACCTTGCACCGCATGAGCACTTGCTGTAGTTTCTCCGCGTATGTCACACAATCTGTGGAACCCTTGCGGAAGCAACGACCTATGAATCCAGACCTATCTGACTGTACAACTCTCGTTACTCAACCACAAAAGGCACAGAATACTGTTGCCCTTCAATGCGCAACACGGCATGCCAGAGTCCAGGAGCGAGCGAGGAAGGGATGTCCACTGTGTGCTCATTGTAGTGTTCCGTGACACTGTTGGCGACAGTTTGTCCGAGCGTGTTGACAAATGAGACTTCAACTGAACGTGCCACAGATGAGTGTATATGCAATTGTGAATTCTCCGTTGCAGGATGAGGTAGAACGTGAGCTTGTACTCCAATAGCGTTCAGTTGCTGTTCAACTGAATTTGGCTTGGCACGACCATGTCCCACAAGTGGAATCTTTAGTGTGTCGTTATAGGCATTTGAAACTACTTGTAACTCTGCATGGAATGTGCCTGTGGTTACAGGGCGAAAGGCAATAATCAAAGATGCAACGTCGGTCGGAGGAAGTTTGCCATCGATGAGTCCTTGTAGATTGGAACGTGTAAATACATTGTTGCTGTCTATGAGTTCTACGCGCCTGATGTTGACATCAATTTGTCCCGTGTTCTGTAAGCGCAGGGTTGAATTTTCCCAACCTTTTACAATTGTACTCATGCTGTCAAGTTCATATGCGAAGAGATGCCCACGCACAATGTCAATGACAATGTTGGCCAGTTCAACAACGTCCCCACAATGAGAGGTGCCAGAGACAATAGCACTGATTTGACCCGTATCTATCTGTGCTCTTGACTCAATCTCGATAAAACCATTGTTGTTATTGTAGTCTATGTCAACTTCCCGCAGCAAAATTTGGTCTGACCCTTCAAGGTGAATGTCTTCCAACGTATTGAGTCCAGGATTAGCAAATTCAAAATTCACTGTGCGGGTGACTCTCGCTAGCGGTGCAATCTTTTCGTGTATATTTTTGTTGGGTATAGGCAACAAAAACTCAGAATCTGGATTGCAAGGATAGAAGACAACGCGAACTTTGTCGGATTCTCCCCAGCCGGACAATGAGTGAGCTTCGATGAATGCAATACCATGCCTTGTTGTATCAATGAGCGATACATTAAAGTTAATGATGTCTTTGCCGTAATCGTGGTGCGTTGTCAATACTTCGCAGTTCTCACTGAAATCACTGAGAATGACTCTAGAAGATGGAATAGACGCAAAAATTATTGATCCAACTATTGAGTTCCCTTTCCTCGAATAGGAATATTCCGGGTAACCTTCAAACCCACCTGCTTGTTGTTTTGTGCGGGCTAATGGCTGGCCATACGAAGTGAATACACAATGTCGTAGGCCCGCTGCACTATATACACCAGGCGCTAATGTTATCGAGACGCTGTAAAAGTTATTCACCGATGTTGCCGTAAGCCGTTCAATTTCAAACGCCTCAACTTCGCTCCAAGATTCATGGTCGGGTTCAAGTTGAGACAATACAAGAGCAGATTCTTCCGATTGACTTTTGTACACGATTAAAACTACCTCTGTGGAGTCCCCTTGAATGTCGGACACATAGAATGTCGTTCCTGGTAAAACATGTGAGCCGTTGGGGTAAGCACTCAAAGTGTGTGAGAATGTTGGCTCAACTACGGTTTTTTCACCAATTGTTGTACCAACGAAGGCAAAAGATTCATTCAAGAGCTGCACAAAATTCTTTGATGGAAAATGGTACTCAAATGACATCGAATCTGTTTTTGCAAGGAACTTACTATAGCCAGAAACAGTGTCATAAATCACGCATCGAACATCAACATCAATTTGAGAGTACAGGGCTTCGCGATGTTCTGTGTTGTTGTCCTCCACTCCCGGTTCAAATTGCAGTGTTGCAAAGTCAACTTCAGTTGAATCAATTGGATTGGCTTTGTACTCCGAAGCAAATACTGCATATGGTTTTCTCTGGTTAATAGACCGGCTTGACAAGTACGTTCCCATGCCTGACAACCGTGGACTGTGAGCCGAAGGAGAAAAGCAGTATACGTCCCCTGAATTCAAGACCTTCCTCTTTTCAGTATAGACTATAGATTCCTGGCCTTGAGAATTTTTCGTAATGTTTGGTACTCGTAACCAAATTTCGGTATCGTCCTCAATGGCGACAAAGTACATTTGCGATGGTAGTTGCAGGTCACGTACAGAGTCCCTTGAAACAGCCAAGGATTGAAATTGGTATGATGCAAATCCATTTGTCGGACAAAGAAAATCGGCAGGCAATGCGATGAATGATGAGCGCTTACTGCCGAATCGAGACTCTACATGCACCACGACTTGAGATTCCGCTAAAATGTGCATCGCAGCTGCTTCGAATATAGAATCTGTTACCGAACTGGATTCGCTGGTGAATTGGTAGGGCTGAGCAAGCTCCGGCGAAAAGTCCCAATGTGTTGATACATACGGTTGTAGTAGTCGTTGTTCTTCGTAGTCCTTGCCAGGAATTCGTACCGTTACCAATTGCTCTTTGTCACCTATCATAGTGAGCCGGCAAACATCTTCTGGTGAAGGTTCTTCGGCCTGAACACAGGTTGGAAACGTTACAAAAAACTCTCTTCCGGCATTGGTTACCCGTTTGAAGAACAAATCCGGATCACTAGCAAGCACTAGACCCGAATTGGCAACAAACACCGTCACAATCGCAACAAAAAATAGTAGTTTTCGCATAGCAAACCCCGTTGTGGTTCAAAGATCGTAGCTTTCAGGCTGAACACACACTTGAGTAAAAAGTTACCCTTGTACAGTTCCTTGCTGACTACTCATCCTATTCAACCACAAACGGAATGGAATACTTTTGTCCTTCTATCCATAACACCGCATGCCAGAGTCCCGCTGATAGGGAAGAGGGAATATCCACCAAATGGTCATTGCCGTGTTCTGTTTCGCTTCTTGCAACAGATTGTCCTAGAGAGTTGACAAATGAGACTGTAATCGCCCGCGCCACAGATGAGTGTATATGCAGTTGAGAATTCTCCGTTGCGGGATGCGGCTGAACCTGAACTTGTACTCCAATAGCGTTCAGTTGCTGTTCAACTGAATTTGGCTTGGCACGACCATGTCCCACAAGTGGAATCTTTAGTGTGTCGTTGTTCGCGTCTGAGATGATGTGTATTTCAGCGTGAAACGTTCCCGTCGTAACAGGACTAAAAACTACATCTAATGTTGCAACATCTGTTGGTGGGAGCTTGCCATCGACAAGTCCTTGTAGATTGGAACGTGTAAATACATTGTTACTGTCTACAATTTCCACTCTTCGGATGTTGACATTTGTTATGCCAGCGTTTTGTATTCGAAGTATCTGCTTGACGTCACTTCCCACACTGGTTGATAGTTCGTTGATGTCGTATGCAAAGAGATGCCCACGCTCGATGTCAATGACAACATTGGCAAGCTCAACCACGTCGCCACAATGAGACACACCAGTAACTATTGCACTTATCCGACCTGTATCAGTCTGCGGAATTGTTTCGATTTCAATATATCCTGTATTGCTGTTGAAATGTAATTCCGTCTTTTTCAGTACCACTTGGTCAGATCCTTCAACACGAATATCCTCGAGAGTGTTAAATCCAGGAATGGAATACGCGAAGTTGACCCTGTGTGATATTGTCTCGTATGGCGCAATCGTTGCGTGTATGTTCTTGTTGGGTATTGGCTTTAAGAAATCTGTATTGGCATCACATTGAGACCACTCTACGACCTGGTCGTGATAGTATCCCGTCATCGACAGCGCTCTAACTACAGCCTTGGCAGATCTAGATTCGTCGATAATATTCAGTCGATAATAGATCTTTCCCGTGGTATACGAGTGTTGATCTACTCTTAGTTCACAGTTTTCACTTCCTTCGATAAGTACAACCCTTGAATCACCGTTGCAACCAAAACGTGCACTTCCAAAGATGGTGTCATGTTGGCGATTCATTTCTTGTCGGACCATATTGGACAGACAGCCACCTCTGCCTCCTTCGAGTCTTGCGAGGGCCTGACCTGTTTCAGCAAACACGCTGTGCAGAGAACCATCAATGTAGTACACACCGGGAGCGAAAGATATTCTCGAAGTATACCAACTCGGCTCACTCGTTGAAGAAAAGTCTGGATTTGTGAGAATCTTATCTAAAACCAAAGCGTTGCTGTCTTTGTCAAAGCGGTATACTTCCAATAAGAACTCTTCATCATCAGAGTAGTCAAACAACAGAATCTGCAATTTGGTCGAATCGCCAAATTGATCAGAAACATAAAACCCTGTGTTGTACCATGCAGAAGATCCATGAGGGTACGCATTGAGTGAATGTGAATAAACGTCTCCTACAGTTGATTTTGATAAAAGAACGGACGGGAATTTGCTGTGTTCGTCATCAAGAAAAGTGTCTACTTCATCACACGAGACTTGGTATTCGTAACGCCCAGCAATCTCGTTGACAATAGAACTCTCAAAACCAGGTACGAAACCGAATACTTCCCGGCGCATAAATCCACCCTCAAATCCTGCGTAGAGCGCATTCTGCTGCTCCTCCCAGTCTCCAACTATTCCTGGTTCAAGTTGAAGAGTTGCTATGTCAAATTGTGAAGAGTCAGATGGATTGTTCGAATACTCGCTTGCGAAGACGGCAATCGGATAATTGTCCGAATATTGATCTCCTATTCTCATCTCTAAACCCGAATACTCAGGACTCTCAAGAGAAGGAGAAAAGCAGTAAACATCTCCGGCGTTAAGTGTTATTGTTTTTGTGTCACGCACAAGCGAATCTTGTTCCTCAGAGCCTTGTACAATGCCGGGTAGACTCAAAGTAAAATCTGTGTTGTCTGTGATAGCAACAACGTACAATTGCGATGGCAGAATTCTGTTTTTATCTACATCATGAGATCCAAACAATGACTGAATGTGATAGCTGCCAAAGGATCCGTTTGGAAGTAGAAGATCTGTAGGCAAGGCGAGGTACGATGCCTGGCGTTGACCAAATCTTGATTCAACATGCACGGCTACTTGTTGCTCTGCAACGATGTGAACGGCAACTCCTTGGACAACTGTGTCCGAGATAAAATCGCTGTCATCAAAGTGCTGAAACGGTTGTGCTAGCTCAGGTGAGAAGTCCCAATGCTCTTCAACGAATGCCTTTAACGAACGCGTTTCTTCGTAATTCTTGGCTGGTATGCGCACCGTTACTTGCTGGTCTTTATCTCCAAACATCGTGAGTCTGCACACGTCGTTGTCCGAACTCTCAACATCCTGAATGCATGGCGGAAATGTTACATAGAATTCGCGTCCAACATTGGTAACCAAGGAGAAAAAGTCTCTTGATATTTGAGCTGATACATCAACACTCCCGGCAATGTACACCGTCACCATCGCAACAAGAAATAGTAGTTTTCGCATAGCAAACCCCGTTGTGGTTCAAAAATCGTAGCTATAGAATTGAACACACAAATGCCGGAAAAGTCACTTTTTGAGCTAAAAAACAAGAATTTGGCTACCCAGCACTCATCGTAGCTTCGTAGTCTTCAATAGTGTCGCAATCGCGTTCGATGGGGAGGAGGTGGTATGTTACCCCAAGTGCCCTGGCGCGGCGAACGAGATTGTTGAGAACTTGATCATGAGAGTAGTTGCTGCCATCAAACAAAGATTCGAGTTGCTCAATTGGTTTGTTTGTAGCCAATAAGTAAAAGCCGCCGTCGTAGGAAGGACCGATAACAAGGTCATGCGTATGTAGTTTCTGTTCTGCTAATTCTACAATTTGCTGGCCAATTGAAGGCAAGTCCGACCCTACAATACCAATGCCGCGGTTTGGCTGCTGGTTGCGCAGCATGGCACTGTACATCTTGTCGCCGAGCGTGTCGCCTTGTTGCAGCTGGTGTGTGAATTCGATAGTCATACCGCGTTGATCAACAAACTGCTGCCAGTCTTGTTCCGTACCGTCCGTAGTACACAACACAGGTGTCCTGTCAGAAAACGCGTACAGTGTTTTCGCGAGCAATGAGCCATATACCTCGGCTGCGCGCTGATTGCCCATGTGCCTTGCCAAACGCGTTTTACATTTGCCTGGAATTGGCAAGCGCGCAAAGATGAGCCATGTGGGGGTATGCATCAAGCCAACTATGAAGCAGGTGTGTTGTTTCCGCCACCACCACTGCCAGAATTGTTGTCTTTTTTGTTGCCGCCCTTGTTGTTTGGACGTCTCCTGCGCCGCGGCTTGCCACTAGGTTTTGGTTTGTCTCCATCCTGAGCTTTGGGTTGATTTGGCTTACCTGCTGGCTTGGCTGTCTGCTTTTTCTGTGGACTGCCTTCTTTGTTGCTACCACCACTATTATCATCTTTCTTGGCGCGAGGTGGTTTTGGAACGCGCTTGGATTGTGGCTTGTTTGGGCGTTCGTTGGACTTGTTTTGTCTCGGTTGACCACCCTTGTTTTCCGCCGCTTGCGCAGCGCCGTCCTGTGAATTGCCCGATGGTTTTTTCTTGCGTCTGCGCTTGCGCTTTTTCTTTGGTTGGTCAGCTGCTTCTTGTTTGAGCGACTCCTCAATCTTAGCGCGATCTTCGGCAGCTTGTGCCTTGCGCTCTTGCTCGGCATGCTGTTCGAAAATGTCAGGACGAAATATTTCTTCGCCTCGCATTACCTTCTTGACTTCAGCCAACGACAACGTAAACAAGTCCATGCGGCCTTGTTGACTCAAAGTGATCTGGTCTCTAAAAATATCAATCTTAAAAATGCGTGCCGTGCCCCCAGGCAATTCAATTTCGGTGTCTAAAGGCGGGAAGTTTTGCAATGCCTCAGTGTACATTTCAACTTCATACAACAAACAGCACTTCAAACGACCACATAGGCCAGAGAGCTTGGTTGGGTTTGTAGGCAACTGCTGTAGTTTTGCGTGATCAAGTGTGATGTAGTCAAATTTTCGCAAAAACGTACTACAACACAATTCAAGGCCACAAACACCCACTCCACCGGTGCGACGGGCTTCGTCGCGCGGACTTATCTGCCGGAGTTCTATGCGTGAACTGAACATAGCTGCTAAGTCTTTGACAAGGGAACGAAAGTCTACTTGGCGCGGGGCTGTAAAGAAAAACGTAATGCGGTTGCGGTCAAATTGCCACTCTGCATCTGTGATCTTCATGTCGAGCTGAAAATGATCTACGCGTTCGCGCGCCTTAGCCTTCGCTTCATCTTCGCGCTTTCTGTTTTCGCGCAATTTCTGTTCGTCGGCTTCAGAACCTTTGCGAATCACCTGATGCAAGGGAACATGTCCGTCGTAATACGCCTGGATTTTTTCGAATGCCACCTTGCCTACGGCACACACGGTACCTGCATCGATGCCTCGTTCTGCTTCAACCACGGCGATGTCGCCAAGGCCCAACTCAATTTTTTTGTCGTTGCGGAACACGCCTTTGCGGCGCCCCTTAAACTCAACCTCAATAAAGAGAATGTGTTCTTCTTTTTCTGGTTCTACAGGTGGAGCAGCTTCCCCTGCGGATGTACCACAGCCACCACCTTCAGATCCGCAATCTTTCGAACATTTATTGCGGCGTTTGCGAATACTTTTAGCTATTGATGTTTCAGCGGCATTGTTCTCCTCAGGTTGAAATCCAATCTGAGTGAGAGCGACCATAGTTGGTGTATCGGACATATCTACTGTTCTCTGGTTTGGGCGAAAAACACGCGGCGCAAGCGTATAGCCAGCCGCGTCAGCGCAACCGCAATTTGTACATTGCCGTTCAGATAGTCAACTGCTTCGTCAATAACGCGGATAGCTTCCGAAAAGTTCGCCTGACCAAATGCCCCTACAAAGCGCTCCAGTGCTTGTTCTTGGTCAATATTGACAACATGGTCGCGATTGCCTTCTTGCTGAATAATAAGGGCATCTCGAAGCCATACTTGCAGCAGGGCCAGCAAATTCTTGGTGCGGGCAACATCGCGCTGCCTGCCGAAGAGCTCGTTGAGCTTTGTGACTTCAGGAGCATATGAGCGCGGTCGCAGGCACTGTCGCATCCAATTGAGAGCCTCTTCTCGCAGTCCGTTAACATCTTCATCAAGAAGTGCCGTAGCCTGAGATATACTGCCTTTGGAAAGGCGCGCTATGAATGTTGCCCGTTCTTCATCTATCTGCTGTGTATGCTGCATGTACGCAGCAATCTGCTCCTCGTCAAAGGGATGCAGCTGAACCTGTTGACAACGCGACATGATGGTGTCGAGCATCATGTCCTTGCGGGCCGTTGTGAGTATGATGGTCAGCTCGGCTCCCGGCTCTTCCAATGTTTTCAAGAACGCATTGGCAGCCTCCTGGTTCATTTTATCTGCCTCAAATACCAGCAAGAATCTGCGTCCACTCTGTGAAGCCGACATCGAAGCCCCGCGCTTAGCTGCCCTGATACTGGCCACGCGTATAGCGCGTGCGCCATCGATGGACATATGATAGAATGGGTCTTGACCCTTTTTGTGCATTTCATTGCGGATATTCTCGACCTGAATATCTGTAAGTCCCGACAGCATTGTCGACTGATTTGTACCGCTTTTGGGTGCCGGCGTCGGAAATACATAGGTGATATTTGGATGTTGTAGCGACCGGGCCTGTTTACAACTTTTGCACTCACCACAGGGCCACAGTCCTTTGTTAGATGCTATATTCTCGCAGTTTACAGAAGCTGCGAACAACATGGAAAGAGCTTGCTTGCCAGAACCGTGTGGTCCGTGAAAACAATAGGCATGTGCGATGCGACCTTCCTGCCATGCACTTTGCAAAAGTGCTGTCGCTCGCTGAGTATGAAGCATTCGTTCTTGAGGTGTCATGGCACAAAAATACAAATCGCACGAAAACCATGATGGCAGATGATTGTAAAAGCTATAAATTGTGTGCTTCGATTGAATGAATTCTCATTGCAGCAGAGCGAAATCTATTCATGACACTACCTTTTGAATTCTCTGAAACAATACAGCGCAGTGACATCCTCCGCGATGAACAGCGCAAAGAACTTTTAGTTCATATGCTCAAAGCACGCGAGTTTGACGCTGCCATGGGGCGTATGTATCGGCAGGGTCGCGCCCTCGGAGGCGTGTACTCACAACTTGGCAATGAAGCAACGGCTGTCGGGTCGGCATACGCGCTTGAGGCCAACGATCCACTTTTTCCGATGCACCGTGACATAGGTGCTCATTTTGTGCGCGGGTGTGATATAGATACGCTCATGCGCAACCACTTGGCGCGTGTTGGCAGTCAAATGCGCGGCACAGATGGCACAGGACACTATGGCGACCACAGTAAAAAGATCTATGGCAATGTAAGCCACTTAGGAGCAATGATTCCCGTGGCTGCAGGCTATGTTCTCGCCGACAAAATGCGCGGTACCAAATCTGTTGCGATGAACTACATCGGCGATGGTGGAGCGCAAGTGGGAGATTTTCACGAGGCAATGAATCTTGCGTCAGTGCAAAAACTACCGCTCGTTTTGATCATTGAGAACAACCAATACGCATACTCTACACCAACTGATGAACAGTTCGCTTGTGACAAGCTTTCAGATCGTGCTATTGGTTATGGAATCGAAGGCGTGACGATCGATGGTACCGACGTTGAGTTGGTATTCGATACATGTAGACAGGCAGTTGAACGAGCACGCGCAGGACATGGTCCAACAATCATCGAAGCCCTGAGCATGAGAATGCGCGGACATGCCGAACACGATGATGCTTCTTATGTACCCAAAGATATGCTGGAGTATTGGCAACAGCGCGACCCGGTGGATCGCTATGCCGCATGGCTGATAGACAACGGCATTCTCACGGCCGACGAAATTGATGGCATCCGCAAAGTAATTAAGGAAGAGATGAATGAGTGTATAGACACCGTTGTTGAACTTCCCATGCCCGATCCAGAAGAAGGTGGAAAAGGCGTTTTTGTTGCATCATAACACAGAACCTTAACTCGCAGAACATACATGGCTGAGCAAACATATATACAAGCAATTTCTGACGCATTAGAAATCGAAATGAAGCGCGATGACTCCGTGTATATCCTCGGAGAGGATGTCGCTGAGTTTGGCGGAGCGTTCAAGGTGACGCGTGGACTGCACGAAAAGTATCCCGGAAGAGTGATTAATACACCGATTTCTGAGACTGCTATTCTGGGAGCTGCTATCGGTTCAGCACTCAATGGTATGCGCCCGGTGGCAGAGATGCAATTCATGGATTTTGTGACCAATGGATTTAATCAGTTGGCCAATGTGGCTTCTACTACATCGTACCGATGGGGCATGGGCGTACCAATGGTCGTACGCGGTCCTAGCGGAGGTGGTACCTCCGGCGGGCCATTCCATTCGCGCAATAGTGAGGCGTGGTTCGCACATACACCTGGGCTCAAGGTGGTGTGCCCGGCATTCCCAGATGACGCCAAAGGATTGCTTGCCACGGCGATTCGCGACAATAACCCTGTAATGTATTTTGAACACAAAGCACTGTATCGCAGCATCAAAGGTGAAGTCCCGGAAGGTGAACACACTGTGCCTTTTGGTGAGGTTCGCGTGGTGAGAGAGGGAACGGATCTCTCAATCATAACGTATGGTAGCATGGTGCACAAGAGCTTAAAAGCAGCCGAGAAATTAGCTGAAAACAATATCAGTGTTGAAGTTGTGGATATACGAACGCTTGTGCCCTTTGACGAAGAAGGCGTGTTGCGTTCTGTTCGCAAAACGAATCGTGCTCTCGTAGTTCACGAAGCGACATCACATGCAGGCTTTGGCGCTGAAATTGTAGCGAGAATTACCGACAAAGCATTTGATGCCCTTGACGCACCAGTAAAACGTGTGGCTGCACTTGATGCCCCGACGCCGTTTGCCAAAACCATGGAAGAATTTGTGTTACCTCAAGTTGAAGATGTTGTGCAAGCAGCAGAAGCGGTGGTTGGTTACTGATTCACGGTTGCAAAAACTATCGCTTCTTGTTTGTATGTTTTAGCCAAAATGAGTGCTTCCTTTTTTGAGATATTCAAAACAAGGTAGCTGATCTCATGCGGGTGATCGTCGTGTTTGTCCGTACTATAGCCCGATAGAAATGTGTAGTTGCGTGTTGTTAACTCATGACGCAACTTTTCGTCTTGCTTGGCATTCGTGTCCCAAGACACGATGTTGCCATTTGGATTGAATGCCGTGATGTATGCAGCAGTCTTGGCTTCATGTTCGCGCAGTACTTGCTCGAGTTCCGGACATGCTTTCTCGATGTGCATCACAAATCTTCGCGGTTGCTCAACAACATATATCGCACTTCTGTAGAAGGCATCATTGGTTGAAAGCTTACCGGTGTTGGTATATACAAGTTCCGGTCTCACAGCCTGTTGTTTTCCAGCTAAATGAGTCAAGGAATCTTCCTCGGTTCGATCATACACATATGTTGGTTCTGTTGTTCTTGCAACAGTTGCACCGGCTTGGCGAAGTACACCAAACCAAGCGGTATCGTCACCATAGGCAACGGCTGGAACGCCTCCAGCGCGCTCCATAAGGTCGTGGCGAACAAACATGGTGCCGCCAACAATACAATCTTCGATAGCAATACGCTTTGAAGGATCGTCTTTGTCCGGAACCGAAGACTCACCAAGAATCCGAACTCCACCATGAAGCAGAGTCACTTCAGGATACTCCACCAGCAATGTGTATCTCGTCTCCAAGTGCTCAGGCAAATAATAGTCGTCTGAATCCAAAAACGTGACAAACAATCCCGAAGCCATTCGCAGCCCTGCATTGCGCGACAGCGCCTGCCCGCGGTGTTTGTGGTGCACATACACAATATTTGCATACTCTTGAGCAAAAGGCAATACCAACTCCAACGTGTTGTCTTTGCTGCCATCATCGACAATGATGAGTTCCCAATCAACGAATGTTTGCGCAAGTACACTCTCGATAGCACGAACAATAGAGCGTCGCCGATTCCACGTACACATGACAATGGAGAAAAAGGGTCGTTGATGTTGGTATGCTGTAATCTGCATGGCTTCTTCTTTGCGTTTCAGCAAAAGTACAAGTTCCTTTGCAATTTCCTTCATTTTACCTATTCTTGTTCATCCTGTTTGCTGAACAATTGGTCTGCTGTTACGAAACATGTCCTAGTGTCCTTACTGAACTTCACTGCCTCATTTGTTGTAGAACATTAATTGAGTCCTATGAACTGTCTTGAATCATTTCTAAAACTCGTTGTTTGCGCACTGTGTGTTTTGTGCTGCTGGTCAGTAGATGTTAGAGCCGACGTCAGGGGCCTGGGGAATTCATATTATGGCATTTTGGCATCGCAAGACTCTTGGGTGTATATACGCGGGTACAACGACATTGTGCTGTACAATGTCCAAACAGGCGAAGCACGCAAGGTATTGTTGGGGCAAAAGGAAGTTGAGGGAGTAGAGTGCTTCGGCGAACATCTGTATGCGTATGCGGCCGATACACTACACAAGTACAGTTGGGACTTTTCAGAAAAACTACACACATACATTCACCATGAGCCTGTGCTTGGAGTGTTGGGTGAAGAAGGTCGATACACCAGGTTCATTAGCCGCTCAGGAGTGTATTCTATAGACAGGCTGCAACAGAACGCAACTACACGTGTCTCTGTGGATTCCGTAAGCCGTTTTGAGCGTCACGGAGATACAGGCTGCATTTTTACGAAAGCCGGTAAGCTCGTTTTGCTCAATATAGTTACAATGAATTTTGAAGTGTTAGGAAGTACAGTGACTGTTGATCAGTCGTCGTTTGTGTCAGTTTCAGATAGCTTGTTGTGTATTGGAACTCCAAAAACGTCGCAACATGGTACACAAATCGAATACTGGGATTTGATTGATCGCACGAAAATTGCCGATAGTGTCTATGGTTCCAAGTACCTGCCAATTGCAGTTGTAGGTAGAAGTGTTTTAAAAAGTATGCAAGCGCCGCGCAATGGAACACTCTCTACTTCCGAATTTGAGTTGAGTCAAGTTGGCGAAGACTATATTGTGAATGATACGATTGAACTCGATAGGAAAATCTATTCGGGCATTTCAGCAGCTGGAGCTGTGGGGATAGGCAGTAGCTTTATTACTGTTGGCATTCATAATTACATCGGAGAAATCGTGCTGGTTGGACAGCATGTGCTACTACATTCATATCTGTCGCTGTCGCAACATGTATTGAATTTTTCGTCCGAACTGAATGGAGTCTCTGGGGGCAACTATGCCCTCATGTCGAGAACCGCTAACGGAGGTTTGACCTGGTTCCCAATCAATTACGGGCAATTCGACAAGCAAGCAATTAGTAGCCAACACATAGAAGATGTGCTCGAAACCCACGACGGGAATATCGTCGCTTACACGAACACACACATCGTCGTTGCAAATCGACAAATGGAAGTAGTTGCGATCGAAACAATACATGCGACTCATCCCTCTAGAGTTGTCAGATTGCCGACGGATTTGTATGTGAGAACGAGTACGAATGGCTGGAATACATGTGAAGTGCAGGTTTCTGATGATGCTATCAACTTTCAAATAGCTGCTCTGTGTGAAAAATTAAGTGGTGAGAAAGGAGTCGCCGCTTTTGTACAACAAGACTCAATTGTAGTTGTAACTGAACAGCTCAATGGGGAGTTGTACACATACCGCAAACGCGTATTGTACCGCGGTGAACAAGTAAGAATGGAAGTGCTGGGGCTAGGTCATCAGTTTCGTCTCATGCAGACTACAACTGACGTACTTTCGTATTCTATCTTCACGAGCAACAACAGAACGAAACTCTGGCGCGAGCCACTGGTTGAGGGGACAACTACTCAGCTTGAGATACCCCTTGACTCGGTCTTTGTCAGCGCTGTGCGCTACAATGCAGACCGCTGGCACATGCTTGACGATCATACTGGCAACAAAATAGAGTATCAACCTTCGTCGAGTCAATACACAATCTTTGAGGCCACATCAGGTGTGTATGGAACAACGCAGGCTCAATTTGTGAGCGACTCGACAGTCGTTATCAATTACGGAATCTCCGTTCCAATGGCTATCAACTGGAACGATGTTGAGAACATCACAACCGGGGTTTCGCAATACTCCAATTCACCCTGTATTCTAACTGGGCAGTTTGTATCAACCGTACACAGGAACGCCAATACATTGGAAATAGTCGTCGACAATCCTTGCTCCGAGCAAATCAACAGTGTGCAATTTTTTGCGATCAACGGTTCGCGTGTGGGCAAAATGGTTGCTCACGTGGTTTCTGCACATCGAATTCGCATAGACATAGCAGACAGTCATCTTGCCGCCGGATCATACATCTTTGTCGTTGAAACGGAAAGCGGTTCACTGCTTCACATGCCGCTTTTCGTGGAAAACTAGCAATCTAGACACCCTCTTGTTCGTTGGAAGAATTGTATTTTAGTGCAAAAAGGAACGGAACA
>JAUHYX010000282.1 GCA_030426285.1 bacterium | reverse complement strand
ACGTTGTTCGCGGCAAATACACTAACCCAAATGCCAAAGGCGAAGTTTCGCATTTCCAGGCACTTTCTACCGCTCTGTCAGCAACTGTTGGACTCGGCAACATTGCCGGGGTTGCAGTGGCGATTGGCATCGGAGGTCCTGGTGCTACGTTTTGGATGATTATCGGCGGTTTGATCGGTATGTCGTCAAAAATGGCTGAGTGTACATTGGGTGTCAAATACAGAGATATCGGGGAAGACGGCGTGGTGCACGGCGGACCGATGTACTATTTGAAACGCGGGCTGAGTAAAATGAAGCTCGGCAATTTGGGAACTGCACTTGCAGTCTTGTTTTCGATAGCATGTGTGTTTGGTTCATTCGGTGGCGGCAACATGTTCCAAGTGAATCAAGCCTATCAACAATTTATCGGGGTTGTTGGGGCTGAAGGTGTTTTTTACGACTATCCTTGGATATACAGTGTGTCCATGGCCATACTCGTTGGTGTGGTGATCATTGGCGGGATTCGCTCTATTGCGAAAATCACCGAAAAGATTGTCCCGTTTATGACTGGAATCTATTTCATCACCGCAATCGTGATCATTGTGGCGAATTTCCATGAAGTTGGACACTGTTTTGCACTGATCTTCGAAGGGGCATTCACAAATGACGCACTTGGTGGTGGTATCGTGGGTGTGCTGATCGCTGGGTTCCAACGCGCGGCATTCTCAAACGAAGCCGGTATTGGGTCCGCGCCAATTGCGCACTCTGCCGTGAAGACGGATGAGCCTGCTAGTGAAGGATTGGTTGCCATGCTCGAGCCTTTTATCGATACAGTGATTGTATGTACCATGACTGCTCTTGTGATTATTATAACCGGTGTTTGGGATGGCGGTGCTGAAGGTATTTCTATGACATCTGCGGCATTTTCATCGGTGTTCCCTTGGTTTGAATACTTCCTCTTTATTGCCGTGACATTATTCGCGTACTCGACAATGGTGTCTTGGTCGTACTATGGTCTACAGTCTTGGAAATTCGTGTTTGGAAAGAGTAAAACGGCGGATCTATCCTACAAGCTCATTTTCCTCGTGTTTATTGTGATTGGTGGCTCTTTGAGTTTGGGCCCAGTTATCACATTCTCGGATTCCATGATTTTTGCGATGAGTTTCCCGAACATGCTGGGCTTGCTGCTTATGCAGAAGAATGTTCGCAATGAAGTGATGAGCTTCGTTTCACGAGCAAATTCCGGGCAAATAGAAGCTCGAATTCAGCAATGACAATCGAAACAACTATCATGTCTGGAGCCGGCAACATTTTCAGCGTTGTCGACAACACGCAGTACAACTTCTCAATTGAAGACGGTACCCATTTAGCGCCCATTTTGTGTTCGGGAGCTATGGAAGGACTACACGAAACTGAGGGCCTCATGTTAGTGTCTCGCGGTGAGTCCAAACACTCATTTGTGATGGAGTTCTTTAATCCAGATGGTTCTCACGGTCCAATGTGTGGCAATGGCGGACGTTGCGCTGTGGCTTTTGCTATTCAACATTCCATGGTCACACCTGATGACACTGGCACATTGTCTTTCACCAATGCCGGCGTTCCGTACTCCGCAGAACTCATCGGTAGTGATGTGCGCGTGGCGTTTGGTCCACCCATAATTTTTACTCCCCACGTGGCAGTTGGAACACCCGATGCAATTGTTGAGGGTAGTTATGTTGATGTTGGTTCGGACCACTTTGTGGTCGATGTTGCAAGTCTACCCGTTGCTGAAGACCAGTTTTTGATTGAGTTTTGGGGACCTCTATTGCGCAACCACAAGCATTTCCCGCGCGGGGCGAACATCAACTTTTTTTCTGTGAAAGAGAACACTGTGTTCTTGAGAACATTTGAGCGCGGCGTTGAGGCCGAAACGGGCGCTTGTGGTACAGGTGCCATAAGTACAGCTCTGGTTTGCGTGCACAACAAGCTCGTTGACTATCCGGTCAAAGTAGTGCCTACAAGTAAGAAGAGATTGTTGGTAGATGCCGATATAGTGGATGGACAGATAACTACAATGTATCTACAAGGACCGGCGCAGATACTTTCCACGCATACTGTTGAAGTTGAGTTTTTGGAGGGGGCACCGTGATTACAAACAATGTACTCCAAGACGTCCTCACAATTGCAAGGCAACGATCAGCTGAGCTCGTGGCGACGCGCAGACACATTCACAAGCATCCTGAATTGAGTTTCCAAGAGTTTGAAACAGCAGCTTTTGTTCGCAGCAAATTGGAAGAATTTGACATTCCATACGCCGTTTGCTCCCCTACCGGAACGATTGCAACAATTGGTTTTGGCACGCGATGCGTGGGACTGCGCGCCGACATTGATGCGTTGCCAATCTCTGAAGCAACTGGGCTTGACTGCGCATCCGTGCATGACGGTAAAATGCATGCCTGTGGACACGACGCGCATACTGCCATGCTTCTTGGAGCAGCAAAAATCCTCAAAGAACGCGAAGCATCCCTCCCGGGTATTGTTAAGCTCTTTTTCCAGCCAGGAGAAGAAAAGTCACCAGGTGGTGCAAAGGTGATGATCGAACACGGAGCTCTCGAGGCTCCAACTCCTGAGGTAATGTTCGCACAACACTGTGATCCAGAAGGTGTTGTTGGTGAAATCGCTTTAGTTGACGGACCAGTCATGGCAGCAAACGACGAGTTGTTTTGGACAGTGAGCGGGGTTTCTAGCCACGCAGCTCAACCTCACAAAGGCAGTGATACAATCCCAGCATCTGCTGCATTGATTCAAGCAGTGCAAACCTTGGTAAGTCGCGAAAAAGATCCATTTGCTCCAGGCGTAATATCAATCACAACTATCAATGGCGGAACGGCTACAAATGTTGTGCCCGACATGGTGAAACTTTCTGGTACCATGCGTTCAATGAGCGAAGAATGGAGAGCATATATCCACAAGAGACTGCAAGAGGTCACGGCTGGAATCGCATCGACCTACGGTGTATCAATTGAGCTTGAATTTGTGCACGGTTACCCAGTGTTGTCGAATGATAGGCAGGTCACTGATTTTACGCGTGAGATAGCCACAACTATTGTGGGTGAGCGCGCTGTGAAAGCATTTGAACCGAAAATGTGGGCAGAGGACTTTGCTTTCTTTGCACAACAAGTACCGTCCTGCTACTGGATGCTGGGAGTACGCCCACCATCGCAGTCACAAATGTTCGGATTGCACCACCCTGAATTCTCTCCTTCAGAAGACGCTTTGCCAATTGGTACAGCAATGTTAGTCGCATCGGCTATGACATGGCTCTCGTCAACGTAAGCTCGGTGATTTCAGGACGCACAGCTACTCTTACTGGTACAGCCGTAGTGCCCAAACCTGCGTTTACGTACAATTGTTGGCTGCCTTCTTGGTAGTGTCCTCGTACGCGCTTC
>JAUHYX010000041.1 GCA_030426285.1 bacterium | reverse complement strand
CTGGCCGATAGAATTGGCGTCAAAAAGGTTTTGACTGCTGGTTCCCTAATTCTTGCCGTTTGTGCTGTTCCGCTATTTCAGTGGGTAGACTCCGGGTCTTTTGTCGCCTGCCTGACCTCGCAAATCGTGTTTGCCATTGGCATGGCAATGGTGCAAGGACCAATGCCCTACGCTATGGTTCAAATGTTCCCTACTCAGTACAGATATAGCGGTATTGCCATCGGATACAATGTCACACTGGCCGTATTGGGTGGAACTGCCCCACTTGTAAGTACTTGGATGGTACATCAGCTCAACGATGCTACCGCGCCTGCATATTACTTAGTTGTTCTTGCTTTGATCTCTTTGGTTGCTGCCATTGCAATGAAAATCGATGGATCCACTGAACAATAAGTTTGGTGCAATACACACTCTCTGTTGGAGAATTTCAATGAATCCCTTTATGCGTATCCTCATTTCTGCCGCAGCTATTGTACTCGTTGTATCGTGTAGCCCTGAAGAAGAGACTAATCTCAAATTGCCTAAGGTAGAGCGTTTGGCGGCCAAAGCACAGTGGATGAATACAATGCTTGCAGATCCGGCAACGGGTAGAATCCCAAGAGGAGCGTTGCAGCATCAGGTTGAATGGTTGCATGCGTCGTTTCCAAACAAAGGGTTGCGGAACTCGACACTATCTGAGCAGTGGAGGAGCATAGGACCTGTCAATGTTGGGGGGCGAACGCGAGCAATCGCTATTGATGTTTTGAACGAAGACCACCTTGTTGCCGGAGGTGTATCTGGCGGTGTGTGGAATTCGTATGACCAAGGCAAGACATGGGCAAAAGCAACTGAGTCTACAAGCCTCCATTCGGTGACATCGCTAGTTCAGGATCAACGATCGGGTCACGAGAATGTCTGGTACGCAACCACGGGGGAAGTCCGTGGAAATGTTTTTGACTTCCTCAACGGAGATGGCGTGATGAAGTCAGTGGATAACGGCCAAAGCTGGCAGTTGCTAGAATCGACCTCAACTGGGAAAATCGAAACGGTAGATAGCCCTTTTGATCTCGGCATGACTGTCGCTGTTGACCATACGTCTGAGAACGGTGACGTCTATGTTGCTACATTTGGTTTTGGCATTTGGCGATCGCAAGACGGGGGAAGTACCTGGAGCCCAATTATAGGTCAGAGAAGCGACGAAGTTGTAACCGGCTTTTCAGAGATTCTCGTTACGCATGAAGGAGTGCTATTTGTGGTTGTAGATGGTGACGAACGCGGCATTTTCATGAGTGATGACGGTGACAATTGGACAGATATCACTCCTAGTTGGGCGACTCCCTTTGATGCGTCACGAGCCCTGTTGCACTACTCCGAAGTTTCTCAAGAACTCTTTGTGTTTACAGAATCGAATCTGGTTGGACATAGCGATTACACATTTAACAAGCCGGCACTTCTTGTTCGCAACAGTCTTGGTGAATGGGAGAATCGCTCAGATAACCTACCTTCTCCAGCGAGCCATGGTTGGCAGGTAATGTCGCAAGACAACTATTGCATGTTACTCAGTGTTCATCCCACGGACGCAAATACAGTTTTTATTGGCGGAACTTCATTGTATAGGTCGACCGACGGATTTCGAACTCCAGATAATATCACATGGATAGGTGGTTACCATGCCGATGCTCCACCTCAAGAGGCTGCATTTTACCCTGGTAGTCATCCAGATATGCACAGCATGATATTTTTCGCTAGTAATCCCGACAAAACTCTTAATTCGCACGATGGTGGAATTTCTGTTTCAGAGAATATTAGAGCACAAGAAGTAGAATGGGATTCTCTCAACAATGGTTATGTCACAACACAATTGTACGACATTGGCATACAACACATGTCTGACTCGAAGTTTGTTGCCGCAGGCCCGCAGGATCACAATGTACTGTTGACGACCACAGCAAATAGTGACGACGACTGGAGTGTCGTGAATGTGATAGGGGACGGACTTATTGCCGAATTTTCTGAAGATGGCCGAAGCTTATACGCTGGGCGCCAGTGGGGTCAAACATACAGATTTAGTATTGATGAGTTTGCAAATATACAAACGTGGACGGCTGTGAGTCCGCCAAACTTCTTTTTTTCTTCTTGGTTTGGGGCTTTTTCCACTGACCCTCTCACCGATTCGGTCGTCTACTTTGGTGGTGGAACTAGCTCAAGTGGTGTTTCGTACTTGCCAAATGTATACGAACTGCCGGACAAACAACTAGTCCCAAACGGAGAGTATTGGAAGGACATACTGCAGACAGGGGATCCTGTTTCCGTTATCGAGGTTGTTGAGGAAGGTGGAATTAGGGTTATGTATGTTGGTACTGAGGGTGGCGAGATTTTTAGAATTGAAGAACCCTTGTCAGAGTCACCACAGGTACGCAACTATTTTTATGAAGCAGCATATGTGTCAAGTATCACAATAGATCCACAAGACATAAATCATGTGTTTTTCACTTTCTCAAACTTTGGCGTTGTGAGTATTTGGGAGAGTGTTGATGGCGGTGAAACGGCACATCGTATATCGGGTAACTTGGAGCACGCGTATGACGGTTCGGGTTCAGGACCTGGCGTACTTGCACTATTGTACGTGCGCAACGAACAACGTGAAACACTTGTTTGTGCGACAACTGTTGGCTTGTTTGCCACTGAGTTTCTTAATGGACCCAATACAAGCTGGGAATGGGTGAGCAAAAACGACATCGGGCATGTTCTTTGTTTTGATTTAGAGTACCGCGAACAAGACGACTGGCTAGTGGTTGGAACATACGGAACTGGCGTTTGGGAAGGAACACTTCCAGTGCTAGAAAAACAGTCTATAGGTGTGCCTACACTATTGTCTCCTCAGTCTGAAGCTACGTGGATCAACAGTGAGTCTCAATTTATTT
Source organism: bacterium (assembly GCA_030426285.1). Taxonomy (GTDB): domain Bacteria; phylum Bacteroidota; class Ignavibacteria; order Kapaibacteriales; family UBA7675; genus JAUHYX01. The sequence continues at coordinate 15,468 of JAUHYX010000041.1, read as the reverse complement.
GGAACAATGCTCCCGGTGCTTTGACACATGAGATGCAGGTGTCGACCAGCAGTGACTTTACTGAGAACGTATTCGTCGAACAAGGTTTAGTTGGCGGACAACACATGTTGCAGCATGACCTGGAAGCCGGCACACAATACTACTGGCGTATGCGTGGTTTTAATGCGACGTCTCAGGGTGAGTGGAGCGAATCGAAAACCTTTGCCACACCTCCGATTCCAGTGTTGATAAAACCCGACAATAGAACCGATACAACAATCTCGGTCCCAGTAAGTTGTTCGTGGGTAGAGGTTCCGGGAGCAACATCTTACCGACTCGAAGTGTCACGCATACCGTCGTTTGGGGTGAAAGTATCAGACACAGCTGGTTTGGTAAACACGTCAATGATATTGTCAAACTTACTCGAGAATACCGTGTACTACTGGCGCGTAAAGGCTACTGGGCCGGCAGGACAGATAGTTGTATCCCCATCCTGGCAGTTTAAGACTAGTCCAGTAGTTGGTGTAGCAAATCAAGAGAAACTAGGACTGTCAGTGTATCCTAACCCTGCCGCAAATCGCATACAGGTTCGCCTAGAAGACGCAGAAATCACCAGTGACATTGAATTGCGAATTGTTGATATGCAAGGAACTGTACTTGTGTCCAGTCAACACCAATTCGGCACTGAATACTCACTAGATGTTTCTGCCTTTGTTTCGGGAACATACTTTCTCTCAGTTGTGAGTCTCGAAGGCAACTACACTGCATCAAAGGCATTCACCATCAAACGATAGGCGCTCCTCAAATATCCGATTGTAACCAACTGTGAAGTTGTGTGTTTTGCTGCTATGCGAATCAGAAGCATACTACACATATTGTTGTTTACAGTTTTCATTGTAGAATGTGCACACCTACAAACTGATAACGGTAAGGGACACTATGAAACGTATCCGATGCTTTTTGGGACATTGTATGTTTCTGATAGTGGCAATGGCGAACCCACGTTCGACAGTGTTTCTGTCCGCACCGTGGAATTACAGTCAGAACCTATAGTTCTCAGGCACAAACATGGGAGTAGTGCTTGTATCGAACTGCGCATAGCTAACGATACCGGTGAATCTTTGTTCACTCAACATCTCGACAATCCATTGAGAGCGCATCGCGAAGTTTTTGGCGACACTATCCGTATTGAGTCTGTGTCACTTCGCCATGCTACAGTACCCTTTCGTTGCCCGCTACCACGAGGATACTCGTCTCTACAATTTTGGTTTGCTCGAGAAGATTCATCCACTTTTTTGATTGGTACAAAAGACTTATGAAAGCAATGAGACATTTCTTTTCTTGGGCCGGTACGTTGGGGGTGCTGTTGTGTGGTAGCGTGTGCGCACTTCAAGCACAACAATTTGAAGTAGATACACTACACATGTCAGGCGATGTATACGAGCGGATCAACTTTGTTATTATGGGAGACGGATATCTTGACTCCCAACTCGAAAAATTTGATCAAGATGCATACCGCATGCAGGCCAGAATTTTAGCAGAAGAACCGTTGAAGAACTACCGCGACTACGTGAATGTTTTTGCAATCCGTGTACCTTCTGAAGTTGAAGGAGCAGCCGATGATCCATCCATGCCGATTGGGAACTATTTTGGATCTACCTATAACTATGCAGGAATTCAGCGCTTGCTCGTACCGTTAAACGACGGTGTGATCATGAATGTGCTGAGCGATCATACGCCGTGGTTTACGCAGGCATTTATGTTGGTAAATGACACGCGATATGGCGGTTCAGGAGGCTGGGTTGCAACATCGTCTACATCTATTCCAGCTACTGAAATTGCATATCATGAAATTGGACATTCATTTGCAGGTCTGAACGACGAATATTGGGCCGGCGCACAATATGCGCGTGAGAATGTAAACATGACCGCAAACAACGATCCAGAAAGCGTCCCTTGGTGGCGTTGGATCGGAGATCAGCAAATAGGTGTGTATGAATATGAGTCCCCGGGCAACGGTTGGTACCGTCCAGCAAATGGATGTAAAATGCAAATACTGGGTGCTCCGTTTTGCGCGGTTTGCAAGGAGCAATTTGCCAACACAATTCTCTCTTCAGTTCAATTTGTGCCTGGGTGGTATCCAGAAAAATTGTCGGTTGGAAGTATTGGTGAAGACCCCGTAGAGTTTGGTGTGCATGTGTTGCAAACGACGTCTGAGTCAATGCATACGACATGGTATGTGAACGACGAACTCGTTGCACAAGGCGACACAATGTATAGCTTCAACCCACTTGCAACGCCAATTGGAGATCATTCCGTTTCTGCAACAGTCCAAGAAACAACCGAGATGCTGCGCAATAATACTTACAGTTGGAGTGTGACATGGTTCGTATCAACAACTGTTACCGATGTTCGAGAAGCACAAGTGCAAGCGCTGAGATTGGAGCTACAAGAGACAGTTGTTGACCGCGAACTTGTGGCTACATTGCACGGTGACAGTAGAGGGAAGGCGCGCGGTGTTGTGGTAGACCTGCATGGCAATGTCATTTGTGAAGTAGATATGTCAGTGGGAACTGCTCAACACATCGAATTGCCTAGCATTGCTGCCGGCATGTACCTATTGCAGGTGCAAAGCGGTCAGGCGCGAGTCACATCGAAGTTCATGGTTCGGTAACGCCGATGGTAATTGATACTCTCTTGCTGCAAACTCTGTTGTTTTCGTAGTTTTGCACTGTACACATTTTGTCAGCAATCGAGATACTATGAAACTCCAACCAGTTCGAGGAACGCGGGATTTCTACCCGGAAGACATGTTGTTGCGCAATTGGCTGTTTTCGGCTTGGCGTGCAATCTCTACACTCTACAATTTCAAAGAGTATGACGCTCCCATCCTTGAGCACGAAGAGCTGTACACGCGCAAGGCCGGCGAGGAAATTACCTCGCAACTGTACAATTTTACCGACAAGGGGGACCGCAAAGTAGCGTTGCGTCCTGAAATGACACCGAGCTTAGCGCGTATGGTGTTAGCTGGTGGGCGAGAACTTGTTCAGCCAATAAAGTGGTTCAGTATTCCGCAGTGTTGGCGATACGAACGAACAACGCGCGGAAGAAAACGCGAACACTATCAGTGGAACGTTGATGTGTTTGGCATTGAAACTGTGCACGCTGAAGCCGAGCTTATGTCCATGTTGGTAGACTTTTTCACGGCTGTTGGACTCACGTCTCAAGACTTAGAGTTCCGAGTATCGAATCGAAAGCTCTTACAAGTTGCCATAGAATCTATCGGCATTGCCGAAGATCGGTTCAACGATGTGTGCATTGTTTTTGACAAGGTTGATAAGCTCGACAAAGACACGCTGCTGCAAGAGTTCAGCCAAATTGGTGTTTCAGAGCCACAAGCGGAGCAGTTGCTTCGTATTGCAGAAATGGACACGCTCGAACAACTCGTTCAAGCCTTTGGCTCGGAATCAGAAGCTATTCAAGAATTGCAGCAGCTTTTTGATCTCGCCGAAGACTATGGTTATGGCGAATGGCTTTCTTTAGACCCAAGTATTGTGCGTGGACTCTCCTACTATACTGGAACGGTGTTTGAGGTATTTGACAGGGAGCGATCACTGCGAGCAATTTGCGGAGGTGGACGCTACAATCATTTACTGTCCACATTCGGAGGCAAAGATATCCCTGCTTGCGGATTTGGGTTTGGGGATGTGGTGATCTTGGAGTTGTTGAAAGACAAAGACCTGCTTCCGAATACCAAACTGCAAGTTCACCTGTTGGTTGGCACATATGATGCAGAATCAACCGGATACGCTATAGATATTGCTGGACAAGTCCGCATGAATGGCCTCTCGGTTGAGTGTATTTCCGAACCTAAAAAAGCTAAGTGGATCTTCCGCCACGCCGATCGTATCGGTGCCCATTGGGTGTGCTTTGTAGGCCCAGATGAGCGCAAAGAGGGAATTGTAACACTGAAACATATGGCCTCAGGAGAAGAAGTTTCATGTACCCCTCCAGAAATCGTACAGCATGTATTGGGAGAGCAGTCATGAAGTCATTCTTGTTTTCCGCAATCGTGCTTTGTGTTTGTTTCACTTCGGTGCAAGCACAATCGCTTAAAGGAGATTGGCAGGGGAGTCTATCTTTTAATGGACAGCAGTTTGGCATCATTTTACATATCACAAGTGAGTCAGACTCGAGAGTAGAAGGCAACCTTGATATCCCGCAGCAAGGGGCACTTGGGCTTAAGTTTGATGCAATGGAATGGCGAAATGACACGCTGTTTGGATCGATGGCCTCGGTGCAATCGCGTTGTTTTCTCGTGCAAGCTGGTGCAGACTCTCTGGTAGGTACTTGGTTTCAGAATGGTGTGGAAGCTGGTATGAAATTGAAGCGTTCTGCTGAAGAATTAGGTCCGGAACGTCCACAACACCCAAAACCACCGTTCCCATATGACCAACGCGAGGTTGTTTTTCAAGGTGCAGACGGAAGTCAATTGGCCGGAACACTCGTGCTGCCACATGGAGCAAAACCACCATTTTCTGCAGTGGTTATGGTGTCTGGCTCAGGACCTCAAGATCGCGATGAAAGCCTATTTGGGCACAAACCATTTTTGGTGATTGCCGACTATCTTGCCCGTCAAGGTATTGCGTCGCTTCGCTATGATGAGCGCGGTGTTGGGGAGAGTCATGGTACTTTTGTGAATGCAACTACTACTGATTTTTTGCAGGACGCAGAAAAAGCAGTTCAGTTCCTTCGCGAACAGCAACACATTAACAGTCAATATGTTGGTGTCGTGGGGCACAGTGAAGGTGGCGTGATTGCCACCAAAATGGCCGCGTCAGGTACCGTGGACTTCGGATTTGCGCTGGCCGGCTCGGCTATTCGAGGCGACAGTTTGTTACTGGTGCAAAGTGAACTCATTTTTGGGGCTTCAGGTATGGGGTCGTTGCTGCAAGTACAGCTCGACCTGCAACGCGAAGTGTTTGAAGCAGTGACTAGTAATTCTGATTCTGTGCAGCGTGAAAAGGCTATACATGAGGCCATTGCTCTCGTAGGTGAGAAGCACGGGCAACAATCACTGCAAATGTTGGGCCTCAATGAAGCAGGCATGCAACAGTATGTTGCTCAAGTCAGTCAGCCATGGATGGTTGAGTTTCTACAATTGCATCCGCTCGATGGCATTGAGTCTATCGATGTGCCTTTTGCATTTGCATTTGGTGGCAAAGACGTACAGGTACCGGCGAAGCACAACATTACTGCATTGGAAGAATCAGGTATTCTCGAAGCATCTACATTAGTGAAAATACACGAATACCCAAATCTCAATCACTTGTTTCAGAATGCGAAAACAGGTTTGCCGAGCGAATATGCCAACATCAAAGAGACAATTGATGAATCGGTGTTAAAGGATCTCGTCGCACTTATCAAGCACCAGTAAAATTGCCGAACAACACAACCACTATAGGTAGTGTTTCATTTTTACAAATTACGTGTTTTTATGTATTCCAACTATCTAGCCACTTGTGGTAATTTGGCGGTGAACTGAGTGAATACATTTTTTGGGAGTGCTCATGCTTAGTGTGTCAACACGATGTGTTGTGTTGCTAATTTCAATTGGTTGGTTGTGTGGCACTTCTTTGTTTGCTGCCAGCAACAACTATCATATTGTGCAGATTGACAGAAGTCAGTTGCCCGACACGCTCACTGTTCGCTTCACTGTAACAGATTCCACCGGCATGTTTGTATCCGGTCTCACAGAAAAGAGTGACTCCGTAGAGCAAGGCTTGATACGAGTGTTTGAAGAGCAGGGCAGTGCGTTTGATCCTGTAGATATTCTCTCACTTTCAGAAATTCATCGCCAGGACGATGAGCGCTATAGCTTTGCGCTCGCTCTCGACCATTCTAGTTCGATGGGGCCGCATATTCGCGACCTGTTTCTCAGCGTGAAGAAGTTTATTGATGCCAAGAATACTCTCGATGAAGTGTGTCTCATCAAATTCGACAATTCCTTCAAAACCGTCGTGAGCTCAAAAAGCAATCGCGACAGTTTACTTCAGCAATTTCCCTTTGAAGGATTACGCGGTTACGGCGGTTTTACAGCGATGTATGCAGCTGCAGGTCATGCGATCCACGAAATCAAACCGTCTGAGAGGCAGCGAGTGTTGGTGCTGTTTACCGATGGGGATGACAATGCCTCGCGTTTGTTTACTCTGAGTAATGGTTATGGTTTAGACAGACCCTCTCACCTCGTTGAATATGCGCGATCCCTCAATGTACCTGTATTCATTGTAGGCCTCGGTGAGGTCAATCACGAGCTTATGAAACGAATTTGTATTGCTACGGATGGACAGTTTTATCCAGTAGACAACGGCAATGAGATCAAGGGAATATTTGGAGATTTACCAGGCAGATTGTCGCAGTATTACGAGGTGAAATATCGTCCACAATATACTGACGATATGTACAGACTGCGCATTTCTGGCCGAGACGGGGAAGTCATTGACTCCACCATTCTCACCACAGATATTGATTTTACGCAGTGGGATACACTGTACGAAAAACCCACAGTTGTCGCCCATTTTGAAACAGACAATTACGAGATCGAGGAGCGGTATCACGCAAAGATTCAATTGTTTGTTGATTGTATTCAGGTTTCGCCGTATACACTGTGCCAGGTGATTGGGCATGCCGACCTAAAAGGCAGCGCGAGCTACAATCGCGTGCTCAGTCGACGCAGAGCAGAGGCCGTTCGCAGTTACTTGGTTGGCAAAGGAGTTTCCTCCTCAAAAGTAGTATGTGAAGGGCACGGCGAAGATGCGCCACTGTACCCTGTAGAACAAAATGAAAGCCAGAAAAAGGCCAACCGTCGCGTTGAGATTCAACTCATCGACACCGGCAATCGAACCTTTACACCAGAGCCCCCATCTGACTCATAGTCTTGTTGAAACCAGCGAAAAACCAAACCGCTCAAGCATCTTTTTTGAAAAAGCCGTATATTGTGATTCTATACTTTTTCGCACAATACAATAGAGGTGTGGGATGGTTTTTGATCTCGACATGATTCGCAAAGTCTACGACAGCATGGGTGCTAACGTAGACAAAGCGCGAACGAAGTTTGGTCGACCGTTGACATTAGCCGAAAAGATTCTCTCCAACCACCTAGACGGCGGCGTTGATGCCCTAGCTGATATTCCGAAGCGCCGTAAGAGTTACATTAATTTCAGACCGGATCGCGTTGCAATGCAAGATGCAACAGCGCAGATGGCATTGCTGCAGTTTATGAGTGCAGGAATTCCGCGTGTTGCTGTTCCTTCAACTGCACATTGTGACCACCTCATTCGCGCCGAACACGGTGCGGGCACTGACCTCGAAAAGTCAGGTGAAGAAAACAAAGAAGTATTTGATTTCTTGGCCTCTGTCTCGAAAAAGTATGGTGTGGGATTCTGGAAACCCAATGCTGGTATCATTCACCAAGTAGTTCTCGAAAATTACGCGTTCCCAGGTGGAATGATGATTGGTACCGACTCACATACACCAAATGCTGGTGGTTTGGGCATGGTAGCCATTGGTGTTGGTGGAGCTGATGCTGTTGACGTGATGGCGGGAATGCCATGGGAGCTGCAGTGGCCAAAACTTATTGGCGTTAAGCTCACAGGCTCTCTCAAGGGATGGGCCTCCCCAAAAGACGTGATCCTCAAGTTGGCTGGTATTCTCACTGTAAAGGGTGGAACTGGCGCAATTGTAGAATATTTTGGAGACGGATGTGCAAATCTGTCAGCAACTGGTAAGGGCACTATTTGTAATATGGGTGCTGAAATCGGTGCAACTACATCGGTGTTCCCTTATGATGAAAGCATGGGACGATACCTCGATGCAACCGGTCGTGCCGACGTCACAACTCTCGCTGCAGCTAATGCCGCGAACTTGCGTGCCGATGCAGAAGTTGAAGCAAACCCGGCTGACTTTTATGATGAAGTGATTCACATTGACCTCGATACGCTCGAGCCACATATTAATGGTCCGTTCACACCTGACCGTGCTCACACTATTTCTGAGTTTGCTCAGGCAGTGAAAGACAATGACTGGCCCGAAGAAATGAAGGCTGCACTTATTGGCTCATGCACAAACTCTTCGTATGAAGACATGACTCGTGCGGCTTCAATTATTCGCGACGCAGCCGACAAAGGATTGAAGGCCAAGTCTGAGTTCATCATCAACCCGGGCTCTGAGCAAGTGAGAGCTACTATCGAACGCGATGGTCTTCTCGAAGTTATGGATAGCGTAGGCGCAACGGTTATGGCCAATGCTTGTGGACCTTGTATCGGTCAGTGGAAGCGACACGACATCAATGAGGGCGAGAAAAACTCTATCGTTACGTCGTTCAACCGCAACTTTGCAAAACGCAACGACGGCAATGCATCAACACATGCATTTGTAGCGTCACCGGAAACAGTAACTGCTCTGGCATTTGCTGGGAATTTGGTAACCGATTTTACAAAAGAAGAGATCAATGGCGTCAGGCTTACTCCACCAAAAGGAGAAGAGTTGCCTTCCAAAGGTTTTGTGCCTGACGAAGAAGGTTATGTAGCCCCAGCAGCTGATGGCTCTGACTTGTCAGTATCCATTAACCCAGATTCAAACCGATTGCAGGCTTTGTCTCCTTTCAAAGCGCCACAGGCCGATTCCTTTACAAATATGACATTGCTCGTAAAGGCAGTAGGCAAGTGTACAACTGACCACATTTCACCTGCAGGCCCGTGGTTGAAATTCCGTGGTCACCTCGACAACATCTCAGACAATATGTACACGGGTGCTATCAACGCATTTAACAGCATGGCTAATTCTGTGAAGAATCAGCTTACTGGTGAGTATGGAACACCACCAGAAGTTGCTCGCTCTTACAAGGCTGAGAATGTCGGCTGGATAGTTGTTGGTGATGAAAACTACGGCGAAGGATCTTCTCGTGAACACGCAGCGATGGAACCGCGTCACCTCGGTGCCAAAGCCATCGTCGTGCGCTCATTTGCGAGAATTGCAGAAACGAATTTGAAAAAGCAAGGTGTGTTGCCGCTCACTTTTGCCGATGCAGCAGACTACGACAAGATTCAGGAAGACGATCGTTTTTCTCTTGACATCAGTCAGCTAGCTGAAGGTGAATCAATGACGTTGACAGTGACACACGCCGATGGATCTGAAGATTCAATGTTGCTCAATCACTCAATGAATGCAGCGCAGATTGAATGGTTCAAAGCGGGATCAGCACTCAACTTGATTGCGGCCAAGCAAGGCTAGACGTTCTAGCAGCACATGAATTCAAAGGCCACTTTGTGTGAAACAGAGTGGCCTTTTTTGCTTTCTAGCTGAGTTGTTTGCGAGCCAACGGCACCATTTTTGCCCATAGGTATTCATAGTCCAACAATTCAAGCCCCTCGGTGTTTCCGCGATAGTCTGGCGCTAACGTTCGCAATTGCCCCATAAGTACACGCTGCTGCCGGTACATATCTTCCGGCGACAATGAGTCTTCGTCAAAGAGAGTCATCACCTTCAGAAATACATGTGTGCGTTGTTGAGCTTCAGAAGGTTTTGTGCGCTTTAGCACACCCCGCATTGCTTCTATAGTACGCAAAGACAGTTGCGTATTTCCCGTCGTGAGTCCGTGCACAAGTGCAAGAATGAGTATGTGGGGAGTCCATTCCACAGAGCGCGAATGTTGACTGTTGCGGCGAACGAGTAGGTCGTGTACTTGCGTGTTGTTGTAGTATTGTGGCGAGGAGAGTGTGAGCATTGCGCTAGGGATATCGCTTAAAACAACGAGCAATGCGGCAAATGTGTTCCAGAACTCTCGCTCAACAGTCCCTATCCTGTGAAACAGCCTGTGTTGTGTTGCAGAAACAAAAATGTGCTCGGCATCTTGCAAATTGCCACAATTGGTTGCCAACAAAAAATAGAATCTCATAAGTCTAAACCACTGGTCTGATCCGTCTTTTACAGCCCCCAAATTGGCAATAATAACAGCTTCGCCATTGGTATATGAGCGGGCACAAATTGCGTGCCGGATGTAGGCCAATGTGAAATTCTGCGTTTCTTTTTCATGCACTGCAGAATACGCAGACAATGCCTGCAGGGTCTCTTCACACACCTGCATTGCATCCTCGTGCTGCAAGCTCAAGGAATATTGCAGCCGAGAAATGTGCTGCAGCATCAGAAACATTCGTTTGCTTTTAGACTTGTAGGTGATTCGAGAATACTTGAGCTCGTCGTTCAAATCGTTGAGAATGCTCACGCGCGGCTCTGAGTTTGCTCTGTATCTCGCTCGCACGCGCTGGTATATGTCCTCCAATGCCAACTCATTGCGCATGGTTGTTAACACATCAAGCAATTCTTCGTGAATGGTGTTTACGCGAAGGTTGTCCCCTTCTTCAGAATAAAGCCCGCGTAGCAATTGCAAACTCTGCACGTGGACGTCGGTGAGATCGTGCTTTTTTGCTTGACGCAGCGCTGTCTCCGCGAAGTGCTTGGCATTTGTTCGTGCACCAACAGCTAGAAGCAAACGGCTGCAAAAGAGTGAACGATGTGCCAAAAACTCGTATCCGACCTGCTTCGTTCCAAAAACGCGCTCAACATCAATAAAGAACAGGTAGTTGAGAATCCTGCGACGCAAACGAGATTTCACCATGAGATACGCCTTTCTGCCTGGTATTCCCATAGACTCCTGTGCTTCATCGTCTGAAACCACAGCATGCCTGCGCAGCAAACTGAAGAGTTTACCGGTTTTTGATGAGTCTTCGGTGTGATACTCAGGCTCAATGAACTGCACATTCTCAACGCGATGAGTAGAGGCTATGTCCACCAATTCTTGCAAATCATGCATAAAACATGTTACCCAAAAATGACCTTTGTGTAGAAAACGAACATGCTGTAATTATTGATAATATAAGCAGATAGGATGATGAAGGGATAATATTTGTACAAATATGATGTGACGGAGCACAAATAATAGCCTGTAACTGTGTTACCTGAAAGTACAGTCAACATTGTGATGCAAAACACAGCCAATATATTTGCCTGTGTAAGAATTGACGCGCACCAATCACCACTTCACAATCACCAGCGTCGAGGACTACAAAAATGGGGATGGAACGGAATAAAACTGTCACCACACAGTAATTCACCGAAAACGGAGTTCTTCCCCTTTTCGCCTCTGGCGGAGGGGAAGTTTTTTTTTGTGGTATCCGCACGCGAATTGGTAGTTTGGAGTGTTAAGCCGCGAGGCTCATAGTCTCTAGTTTTCCTCACAAGCTCACGTGTACTTCATGACATTCCCCAGAATTGCCGCATTTGTACTGTTACTTGTTTGTTCGTTTTCTCACCGTGCCACCGCCGAGGATGGATTTCTGTCTCTCACGTCAGATTCTGACGGCCATGTGTTTGCGCAGCTCGAGCAGGACACCACAGAGATGCTGTATGCCTATGGACTCACGAGTGGAGCCGGTTCAAATGCTTTGGGACTTGATAGAGGCTCTTTGGGTTCTACCCACTATGTTCGATTTGTTCGCGTGCACAACAAGGTGCTGCTTTTCGAACCCAATGTTTCTGTTGCTGGTGCTCGCAAGGGAGGACAGGCCGTACAGGAGTCCTTCGCATCAGCGGTGTTGTGGTCTTTTCCCATTGTCAGCGATAGCATCGGAGTCACCATTGACCTCACTCCATTTCTCATGCGCGATGCAATGAGTGTTTCGCGTCGGCTTCAAAGATCTAAGGAAGGTACGTTTCAGCTCGATAATTCTCGTTCTTACATCAAAACCAACGCAATCCTGAACTTCCCCCTCAATACAGAAATAGATGTGGTGCAAACATTCACGGGCAACAACACAGGATATGCGCTATCAGGCGTTGTGCCATCACTTACCGACTTAACCCTCGCCCTACATCATTCATTTTTTGCCCTTCCAGATGATGGTTTTGACCAGCGATCATTTGATCCAGCTGCTGGGAGTTGGCCGCTTACAACATTGCATCCCGATGTAGAGATTGGCGAATCTGTGTATAGGCAATCCACGTTTCGGCATCGCTTGTTTGCGCAGGAAAAATACGGTGCAACGAAGCTGGTGTATTATGTCGATAGTGAAATCCCCGAGCCGCTGCGCTCCGCAGTTGTCGAAGGTGTTTCTTGGTGGAAAGATGCTTTTGATGCCGCTGGTTTCAAGGATGCGTTTGAAGTGAGATTGCTCCCGGATTCTATTCACCCACTCGACATTCGCTACAATGTCGTGCAATGGGTGCACCGCAAAGAGCGCGGCTGGAGTTATGGCACATTTTCTTCGGATCCTCGTACAGGTGAGATCTTAAAAGGAAAAGTGAGTTTGGGGTCGCGAAGAGTGCATCACGATGCGCTGGTGTTTGCTGGTCTGCTGCAGCCATATGGTCCAGACAGTACAAAAAAACAGGCTGAGTTGGAACGCGCAGTATTGGCACGCTTGCGACAGTTGGCGGCGCACGAGGTAGGACACACATTGGGCTTAGGACACAATTTTGCTGCGAGCGTAGTTGAGCGCGGATCCGTGATGGACTACCCACACCCAGAAATTGATGTGCTTGACGGCGATGCGCTTTCACTCGAAAATGCATACTGGGAAGGTGTTGGCGAGTGGGACAAGGCTGCCATCACCATGTTGTACGGAATGCCATCTGCAACCATGACGCTTGAAGAATGGCGTGACTCAATTGTGAACAGTATGCAGCAACAGGGAATTGTCTTTGTTTCGGATGCTGACGCACGTCCGGCCGGCAGTTCTCATGCTGATGCGCACTTGTGGGACAATGGAGCAGATATCGTAAAAGAGCTGCAGCATTTGTACCAAGTTCGCGCAATTGCCATGCGAACTTATGGCGCATCTGCCCTGAGCCCAGAGAAACCGCGAGCATATTTGCTCGAATCATTTGTACCAATATATTTTTTGCATAGATACCAACTAGAAGCAGTTGTAAAGCACATTGGCGGAAGACGTTATGGTTTTAGCTCACATACGAATAGTGACTTTCGATTCGTGGACGGAGAACAACAACGCCGCGCTCTGGCACAGGTTTTGCACTGCTTAAAACCAGAGTTTCTTGCAGTGCCGAATCGTGTAGTGCAATTGGTGCCTCCGCAATCTCCAGGGTATACAGGTGAAGCAGATGCCAGTGGTTATGCAGGCTATGGAATCGACGACGTGGGTCTGGCGAAAACATCAGCAGATGCGACATTCGCCTTGCTTCTGCATCCAAAAAGAGTGGCTAGGGTTTCACAACAGGCAAATCTGGAGCAACAACTCACACTTACAGAATTGTTGCAAGAGATTTCGGAACACATGCAGCGTACAAACAATCGGCCTTCTGCCATTTCAGTAGAAGTCTGGCAGAGTTACCTCAACCAACTCATGCGCGTGTCAGAATCTGGTCAATTGAACACTGCTGCTGTAGGAGCAATTCGCGCAGCATTGCGCAACAATCGCACGCTGCTTGAGAAAGCTCAGAAAAGAACTGGTGATCAACAAAGTGCTTTTGAATGTATGTTGGATCAATTAGATGCTTATTTTAGAGATCCGTCAGCGGTGGTGAGCGGACTGCCTGCACCACAAGAACTACCGCAAGGGTCACCTATTGGCCAAGAACAATGCCAATGTGGACGCCCGTGAAGATTGTTATGAAAACCGGATAAAGACAATGAATATTCTTATCGTAGGCGGCGGCGATATTGGCTTCAACCTAGCCAAACGCTTGTCGATCGAAAAACACAATATCACACTAGTTGAACGCGATGCTTCGAAAATCGAATACGCTCGTGAACACTTGGATGCTATGATTGTTCACGGCGATGGTGCCGCGTGGTCTGTACTCGAGCGAGCCGGTGTTCGCGACGCCGACATCGTAGCTGCTCTCACAGACAGTGACACCGCCAACATTGTGTCGTGTAAATTTGCTAAAAAGGTGAGCCATTGCACAACCATAGCGCGTGTGCGCAACCCCGAATTTCTCGAACCCGGTTTTGTGTTGGAGCCCGAGGAATTGGGAGTAGATCAATTCATACAACCCGAGCAAGAAACTGCGCATGCCGTTGTTCGATTGATACGGCAGGCCAGTGCAACCGACATTGTTGAATTCGAAGGCGGAAAAATTGAGCTGTTGGGGATCCGATTAGAGCACGGTTCACCAATTCTTCACAAGCCCCTCAAAGATCTTTCGCAAGAATACGGCGACCCTCCCTTGCGCGTTGTTGCAATAGTTCGCAACCACCAAACGCTTATCCCACGCGGAGACGACATCTTTGTTGTGGGTGACAGGCTGTTTGCTGTATGTGATCCCGAGTATATCCACACATTTATGCAACTCAGCGGTAAATCAGACAAACCGGTAGAGGATGTGATGATTCTCGGAGGAGGACTCGTTGGACAGTTCATCGCCAAGGCGTTAGAAGGTGAGTGCAATGTGAAGATTATCGAGAGCCGCGACGCAAAGAGCTCCGAGATTGCAGAAGACCTTGCCGACTCGCTTGTGATTCACGGCGACGGAACAGACTTGGATTTGCTCTCGAGTGAAGGAATTGCGGACATGGACGCATTTATTGCCGTCACCGGTGATGATGAAACAAACATTATCACTAGTCTTGTTGCGCAACACTTGCAAGTGCCACGAACGGTTGCACTGGTTGCAAAAACTGAGTATTTGCCGATAACACAAACGATTGGCATGGATACGTTGGTGAGCAAACAGTTAATGACTGTAAATGCGCTACAGAAGTTCATTCGCACGCAACAGGTTGCCGATGTTGTTACATTGCCTGGCATTGATGCCGAGGTAATCGAGTTCATCGCGCAGGCAAAATCAAAAATCACCGGCAAACCGCTGAACAAGGTCAAATTCCCTGTTAACGCTATTATCGGCGCAATTTTGCGTCAAGACACATTCATTATCCCAAAAGGCGATACGCAGGTACGAGAAGGTGACAAAGTTGTCGTGTTTACTCTGCCAAACGCGGTTCACGCTGTTGAAAAAATGTTTCTGAGGTAAGTCGCAGTCTTATGCATGTCATCATCGTCTTACGCATACTGTCAATTCTCACGGCCTTTGTGGGAGCAACCATGTTGCTACCCATCCCTTTTAGCTTGTATTACGAGTCGTCTGATACCGAAGCTCTACTGTTGAGTTCAGCGCTGGCTATTGGAATAGGATTACTCGGACTCGCTTTTACGCGCAAGAAACAAGAACTGCGTCCAAAAGAAGGGTTTGCTGTGGTGACATTTGGCTGGATTATTATGTCAGCCGCCGGATGCCTGCCGTTTCTCATTTCAGGCGAAATTCCGTCGTTTACCGACGCCTTCTTTGAAACGATAAGCGGATTCACTACCACCGGAGCGACGATTTTGGTTGACATCGAAGGAATGTCACATGGTCTTATGTTTTGGCGGTGTTTAACGCACTGGCTTGGCGGAATGGGGATTATCGTACTCT